>JANOCM010000194.1:0-4456 GCA_031412175.1 Alphaproteobacteria bacterium | reverse complement strand
GATCCGCAAGCTGATCCCCGAGGCGGAGATCGTCACCCGGCCGCGGTTCTCGACGCTGACCTATGCCGGCTCCAAGAAGCTCTCGCGCCTGCCGCGGCGCTGCGCCATCGTCGCGTTCACCGCCACCGAAGTCTATGCGCTCGCCGAAATGTTGCGCCGGCAAAAAGGCGGCGCCGCGGTGGTGATGGGCAGCCTGTCCCCGCGCACCCGCAATGCCCAGGTCGCGATGTACCAGTCGGGCGAGGTCGATTACCTCGTCGCCACCGATGCGATCGGCATGGGGCTCAACATGGATATCGCCCATGTCGCCTTTGCCTCGCTGGGCAAGTTCGACGGGCGCCGCCAGCGTCGGTTGATGCTGTCGGAAATGGCGCAGATCGCCGGCCGCGCCGGGCGCTATCAAAAGGACGGCACGTTCGGGACCGTCCAGCTCGGCACCGCCGAGGCGGCGGCGTTCACGCCCGAAGAAATCGAGGGGCTGGAGGGCCATCGCTTCGAGGCGCTCGAGCACCTCGTCTGGCGCAATACCGATCTCGATTTCGGCGCGCTGCCGCGGTTGATTGCGTCGCTCGACATGCGGCCGCCGCGGTTCGAACTGCAGCGCGGGGACGATGCCATCGACCTTGCGGTGGTCAAGCGCCTGGCCGGCGAGCCCTGGGTGATGGAGCGTACGCCGGGCCCCCGTGGCGTCTCGCGGCTGTGGGCGGCGTGCGGGCTGCCCGACTATCGCAAGACCGGCGCCGAACAGCATGCGCGGCTGGTCGGGCGGGTGTTCCGCCACCTGTCGGAGGGCGATGGCCGGTTGCCCGATGCCTGGATTGCCAGCGAACTGGCGCACCTCGATCGCATCACCGGCGATGTCGAAACGCTGTCCGACCGCATCGCCGGCGCGCGAACCTGGACCTATGTCGCGCATCGCCCCGACTGGCTGGCGGATGCGGCGCATTGGGCCGAACGCACCCGCGCCGTCGAGGACCGGCTGTCGGACGCGCTCCACGCGGCACTGACCCAGCGCTTCGTCGATCGCCGCACCGCAGTGCTGTTGCGCGACCTGAAGGCACGCGGTCACGACCAGCGCGTCGAGATCGATCCCGATGGTGCGGTGGCGGTCGAAGGCGAAGTCATCGGGCGGCTCGACGGATTCCGCTTCACCGTCGACCAGCAGGCGCGCGCCGGCGAACAGCGGCTGCTGCTGGCGGCCGCCGAGCGCTATCTCGTCAAGGAACTGGCGCGCCGCGCCGCGCTGCTGGTCGATGCCGGCGATGCCGAATTCGCGCTCGATTTCGCCGGGCGGATGCCGCCGCGGCTGTTGTGGAACGGCGCGCGCATCGGTGCACTGCGCAAGGGCCGCGATGCGATGTCGCCGCGCATCGAGCTCGATCGCTCGCTGGCCAGCCTGTCGATCGACGATCGCCGCCGGGTGGCGGTGCGGCTTGACGCCTGGTTTGCCGAAGCGTTGACACGCGAACTGGGCGCGCTGGTGCGGCTGGCGGGCTTGCGTGACACGGTATCCCCCGTGGCGCGCGGGCTGATCGTGCGGCTGGTCGAAACATTGGGGGCCTTGAAGCGCTGCGACGCCGGTGATCAGATCGAGGCGTTGCCGCGCGCCGATCGGCAGGCGTTGACCGGCGCCGGCGTGCGGCTCGGCGTCGTCCATGTCTTTGTCGGCGCGGCGCTGCGGCCCGAACCGACCCGCTGGCGGCTGGCGCTGTGGGCGGTGTGGAACGAAGTTGCCGCGCTGCCGCCGCTGCCCCAGCCGGGCCGGGTCAGCATTGCCGTTGACGACGGACTGCCGGCGGGCTTCCTCGAGGCTGCCGGCTTCTGGCGGATCGGCAGCGAGGCGGTGCGCATCGACATGGTCGACCGGCTGGCGCGCGCCATCCACGGCCGCCGCGAGGGCCGCGCGCCCTTCATTCCCGATCCCAATTGGGCGGCCAGCGCCGGCCTGACCCGCGACGGTTTGGCGCGGCTGATGCGGGCGCTCGGCTATCGTCTCCAGCTTGTCGACGGCGCCGCGCATTTCGCCTGGCGCGGGCATCGGCGACCCAGTGTTCAACACGATGCGATCAACGACACCAGGACGTTGACCGCGTCACCCTTCGCAATCCTGGCGGGCATGAAAGGCAGGTAGCATTTGGTCTACGGCGCAGGGCTTCGGCTCGACAAATGGTTGTGGTTTGCGCGTCTCGCCAAATCACGCTCTGTGGCGCAGGACCTGTGTGAAAGCCGACGATTGCGCATCGATGGCCGGGTGATCGACCGGGCTTCGGCGCTGGTCAGGCCGGGATCGGTGCTCAGCTTTCCCCATGGCGACGATATCGTCGTGGTGCGGGTCGAAGGTCTGGCCGAGCGGCGGGGTCCCTATGAGGAAGCCCGCCACCTTTACACCGACCTCAGCCAGCGAGTGGCGGCATGTTGGCAGGGGTCCGGAGAGCCTGCGCCAACCAACCAGACATTGACGACAGCCGCGGCGGCGTTCTAGCAGCAACGCGGAATGCAACTGTGGCGGGCCGGGCCCGCCGTGAAACAATGCGGGCATGCCCGCGGGGGAGAGACAATGGCGTACGTGGTCACCGAAGCCTGCATCAAGTGCAAGTATATGGATTGCGTCGAGGTGTGCCCGGTCGACTGTTTCTACGAAGGCGAGAACATGGTCGTCATCAACCCCAATGAATGCATCGATTGCGGCGTTTGCGAGCCGGAATGCCCGGCCGAAGCGATCCTGCCCGATACCGAGGGCGGTCTCGAAAAATGGATGGAGCTAAACGCCACCTTCTCGGCGCAATGGCCCAACATCACGATGAAGGGCGAATCCCCCGACGATGCCGATTCGCACAAGGGCGAGGAAGGCAAGTTCGACAAGTATTTTTCCGACAAGGCCGGATCGGGTAACTGATCGCCGCATAAGGGCGGACGGACGCATCGAGACGCCGGCGGATACGCCCGCCGGCGTGGTTTTTTGCCCGTCGGACATGAATTTTTTGGCAGGTGACGGGTCAATACCGTCGCACCTGTGGATTTCCGGGGCATTTCCTGCTATGACGGCTTCGTGACGGTGGGCCAACCACTGCCGCGGTCGCCGGTTCTGCCGCCAACTGCCCCCTGCCGGGTCGGCGGCGAACCTGATGGTACAACTGGCAGGTCGCCCGAACCAACGTAAAGTGCCGAATCGCCGCCATGCCCGATCGCGTGGTGCCGGTCAGACGCCTTTCACCCGGTTCCGGCGTGCAGGAAGGAACGGATATCCATGGCAATCGCCAAGCCGCTCGGCTTTGAAGTCGGTGACTATGTCGTTTACCCGAAACATGGTGTTGGTCGCGTCGTCGAGCTGCAGCGCTCGGAAATCGCCGGCACCATTCTCGAGCTGTTCGTGCTACGTTTCGAAAAGGAACGCATGACGCTGCGCGTTCCGACCAACAAGGCTGAAGCCGTCGGCATGCGCAAGCTGTCGAGCCAGGCGACGCTGACCGAGGCCCTGACGACGCTGAAGGGCAAGCCGCGGATCAAGCGCACCATGTGGTCGCGCCGGGCGCAGGAATATGAAGCCAAGATCAACTCCGGCGACCTGGTGTCGATCGCCGAGGTGGTTCGCGACTTGCACCGCGCCGAAGACCAGCCGGAGCAGAGCTATTCCGAACGCCAGATCTATGAAGCCGCCATCGGCCGGCTGGCGCGCGAACTCGCCGCGATGGAAAACATCGATGAGCCTGCCGCGCAACTGAAGATCGAACAGGTCCTCAAGGCCGCGTAAGGCATCACTTCGACGATCGGGGATGGCCCCGGCGAGCGTGCAACAGCACCCTTGCCGGGGCCGTTTCTTTGTGTATTATTCGGCTAATACGCAATCGGGAGTTGTTGCCATGATCGTTCGTAATCTTGTGGTCGCCGCACTGGCCGCTGGCGTCGCAGTCGCGGCCCTGGCGGCGCCCGCAGCCAATCGCAGCTTTGCGGCGTCGGGCTTCGACCGCGTGCAGGCCTCTGGGTCGGAAGACATTTCGATCGTAACCGGCAAGGCCGCGTCGGTGACCGCCTATGGCGACCCCAGCCGGCTCGACCGGCTCGACATCCGGGTCGAAGGCACGACGCTGAAGATCGGCCACAAGCCGGGCAACTGGAACAGCTGGGGCGGCGACAAGACGCGGATCACCATCACCATGCCGGCGCTGCACGCGGTCAACGCCAGCGGATCGGGCGACATTACCGCCGATGCCGGCACCGGCCCGGCGTTTACGGCGCATTTGTCGGGATCGGGCGACCTCAGCCTGGCGCGGCTCGACAGCCCGGCAGTCGACCTTTCGACATCGGGGTCGGGCAACATCGCCGCAGCCGGCAAGTGCACGGCGGCGAAGGTCGGTATCTCGGGCAGCGGCGACATGAGCCTCGCCGGGCTCGCCTGCCGCGACATCGATATCCGCATCTCGGGGTCGGGCAATGTCGCGGCGCGCGCCACCGGCAA
>JANOCM010000193.1:0-1881 GCA_031412175.1 Alphaproteobacteria bacterium | reverse complement strand
ATCGCCTCCCCGCTCGTCGGCGGCCCGGCGGCGTCATCGATGACACTCACCGTTGCGGCGTTCGTGCTGACCCTGTCGACGGTCGGCTTGCTCGTGGTGACGCGGCTGGTACTGGCGATCACCCTGGCGATCGCGCCGCTGATGGCCGGCTTCCTGCTGTTCGACGCGACGCGCGGAATGGCTGAGGGCTGGCTGCGCGCGATGGTGGCAGCGGCGCTCGTGCCACTGTTCGTGCTGACGCTGGTAACGATCGAGACGGCGATCCTGCTGCCGCTGATCGCACGGCTGCTGGCCGAGCAGGCGGCGGGTGTCTATGCGGCTGAATCGGTGACGCCGATTGGTTTGGTTGCTCTGGTCTTTGCCGCAGCGATGCTGGCCGGTGCGGCCGCTGCCAGCCGGATCGCCGGGGGTATCCGACTGCCGCGGCGCACCGATTCCGCCCTCCCGCGCGTAGCTGCGGCCATGGCTGAACCCACCTCACCGATCTTGAAATCCGAGGGGGCGGGGTCGCAGCGTCCTGTCGCCGAGGCACTTGCGGCCGTCACCCGGCGCGAAGCTGCGGAGCGCGCAGGCGCGGCGCGGACGGCAAATGCCGGAATGGTCCGGGCGCTCGGCTGGTTGCCTGGCGCCGGAACGGCCGCCGGACAACCGGTCTTCATGGCGTCGACACCCGAGCGGCCTGCGCTCGGCCGCGCCCCCCGGCGCACGCGCGCCGCAGCAAGGCGAGACGGATGAGCGATCGCGACACATATTATTTCGCGGCGCGGTCCTGGGCAGATGACCGGGTCGCCGCAGCCGCCCGGCAGACCCGGCTGGCGTGGATCGTTGCCGCCGGCGCCGGCGGCATCGCGGCGGTCTTGGCCATCGCGCTCGCGCTGCTCCTGCCGCTGAAGACCGTCGAACCCTATGTGGTGACGGTCGATCGCCAGTCGGGCGCGGTCGAAATCGCGACGACGTTGAAGAACGCTAGTCTGACGCAGAACGAAGCGGTCATTCAGGCACAGCTTGCCGGTTATGTTCGGGCGCGCGAAACGTTCGACGCGACCGACCTGCCGCTGCAATATGCGCAGGTTCAGCGACTGTCGGCGCCGCCGGTAGCGCGCAGCTATGTCGCGGCGATGGCGGCGGCCAACCCCGCCAGCCCGTTGCGCACGTTCGGGCGTGGCGACACCGTGGCGGTTGACGTCAATAGCGTGTCGCTGATCTCGCCTGGCGTCGCCATCGTGCGCTTCGATACGCGGCGGTCGACGCTCAATGGCGGCATCGCGACGGTCCAGTCGAACGTCGCCGCGATCAGCTATGGATTTGCCAATACGCCGCTGCGCATGGAAGATCGCTTCAACAACCCTCTCGGCTTCCAGGTCACCCGCTATCGCCGCGATGTCGACGGCTTGCCGCGATGAGGCGCTTCCCGCATTTCGCGCCGGCGCTGCTGCTGGCGCTCACTGCAGCGGCGCTGCCCGTGCCGGGGCAGCGCGATCCCCATATTCAAACCGTTGTTCACGATGACGACGAGGTCGTGCGCCTCGTCGGTGCGCTTGGCTGGCAGATCACGCTCGAGTTCGCGTCCGATGAGCGGATTGAGACCGTGTCGATCGGCGATGCGCTGGCGTGGCAGGTGACGCCCAACAAGCGAGCGCGCAACATCTTCCTGAAACCACTCGCCAGGGGTGCGGCGACCAACATGACGGTGATCACCGATCGGCGCCGCTATGTCTTTGCGCTCGACGTGGGTCCGCGGCGTGCGACGACCCCATGGGTGGTACGTTTCGAATACCCAAAGGCGATCGTCGCAGCGATCGAGGAACCGCCACTGCCGCCGCCGCCGGTGCTCAACTATGCCTATGACCGCAAGGGTGCGCCGGGGCTGCTGCCGTTGCG
>JANOCM010000192.1:0-2567 GCA_031412175.1 Alphaproteobacteria bacterium | reverse complement strand
TCGCGGCCGACGGTGCCGGCGACGAAGACGAACGGCGGCTGCACGACGGCGCGGCAATAGCCGACGGTCGCCTCGAACGGCGACCCGGAATGGATGTTGCGGCGCATCAGGGGCGGCGGCGGATCGGTGTTGTCGGCGTCGCCAGCACCAGGCCATCAGCGGCAGGCGCCTCGCTGGCCAGCCGGTCCATCACGGCATCCGACAGATCGTCGGGCTCGGCGAAATTCTGTGCGACGGTGGTGTGCTCGCCGCGCGACCGGCGCGTCAGCACCGAAAAGCCGGTATCGAGCAGATCGGTGACATTGCCGTCGCGCATCATCCGGTTGGGCCCGCCGAGCACCACGGCGATCAGCCGCGTGCCGTCGTGCGCCGCCGACGCGGCGAGGGTGAAGCCGGCAGCATTGGTATAGCCGGTCTTGATGCCATCGACGCCGGGCAGCGTGGAGAGCAGGTGGTTGTGGTTGCCGATCTGCTGGCCTTCATATTCGAACGCGACCTGGCTGAACATCGGATAGCGTTTCGGGAAGTCGCGGATCAGCGCGCGCGACAGCGTGGCGATATCGCGCGCCGTGGTGACATGGCCGGAATTGGGCAGGCCGGTGGCGTTGATGAAGGTCGTGCGCGACATGCCGAGCCGCCGCGCCTCTCGCGTCATCCGCGCGGCGAATTCGGTGTGACTGCCGGAAATATACTCGGCGAGCGCCACGGCAATGTCGTTGGCCGACCGCGTCGCGATGACCCCCATCGCCTCGCGCACGGTGATCGTCTGGCCGGGTTTGAGCCCCAGTTTCGACGGCGGCTGCGACGCGGCCAGGCTCGAAATGCGGATGTCGTCGCTCTCGCGGATATTGCCGGCCCTTAGTTCCTGAAAGGCGATGTACAGTGTCATCACCTTGGTGATCGACGCCGGGAAACGGGTGGCATCGGCCTGGCGGGCGTACATCACCTCACCGGTGTCGCTGTTGATCAGGATCGCCGCATATTTGGGGACGGTATAGAGGCTGGCGCTACCGCCGGGCGCCGACGCGACCAGGGCCAGCGCCGCTGCCGCATATTTGACGAAACTCTTGATGCGCAATGCGCAAATCCTCAGACAGCCCCCTGATGTCGATAGAGTATAACAAATCCGACTCGCTGCGAAGGGGCACGATGACTCGGGTTGCCGCGCCCCGCCATCGTCCTGTCGCCCCGGCCTGCCAAAGCCCCACCATTGCGTCCGGTCGCGCAGCCTGTCATTGCCGCGCGACCATGACGGCTCCCAACCAGCGGCGAACCTTTGCGATCATTTCGCATCCTGACGCCGGCAAGACCACCCTCACCGAAAAACTGCTGCTGTTCGGCGGCGCCATCCACATGGCCGGCGAAGTCCGCGCCCGCGGCCAGAACCGCCGGGCACGATCCGACTGGATGAAGATCGAGCAGGCGCGCGGCATTTCGGTGACGTCGTCGGTGATGACCTTCGAGCGGCGCGGCATCACCTTCAACCTGCTCGACACCCCGGGCCATGAAGATTTTTCGGAAGATACCTATCGCACGCTCACGGCCGTCGATTCCGCCGTCATGGTCATCGACGCGGCGCGCGGCATCGAGGCGCAGACGCGCAAGCTGTTCGAAGTCTGCCGGCTGCGCGACGTGCCGATCCTGACCTTCATCAACAAGGTCGACCGCGAAGGCC
The DNA here is from genome assembly GCA_031412175.1 of Alphaproteobacteria bacterium. Lineage (GTDB taxonomy): Bacteria > Pseudomonadota > Alphaproteobacteria > Sphingomonadales > Sphingomonadaceae > Sandarakinorhabdus. Next base: position 892 of record JANOCM010000192.1, on the reverse strand, counting down.
GCGACCCGTTCGAGCTGCTCGACGAGATTTCCGACATGCTGGCGCTCGACGTGGCGCCGCTCAACTGGCCGGCCGGCATGGGCGGTGAGTTCAAGGGGCTGTACGACCTTCGCACCTATAAATTTCTCAAGCCCGATGGCACCGGCACCAATGCGGCGGGCGAGACGGTGCAGACGAGCGGCCTCGACGACCCGCAGATCGATGCGCTGTGCGGGCCGATCGCGCAGCGGCTGCGCGACCAGGCCGAGCTGGCGCTCGGTGGCTATGCGACGCTCGATGCCGACCTGTATCGCAAGGGCGCGCTGACCCCCGTGCTGTTCGGATCGGCGCTGAAGGATTTCGGCGTCGAGGCGCTGATCGACGCGCTCGCCGAATTCGCACCGAGCCCGCGCCCGCAACCTGCGCTGCCGGCTGCCGTCGATCCACTCGACCCGCAGGTGTCGGGTTTCGTGTTCAAGGTGCAGGCCAACATGAACCCGCAGCACCGCGATCGCATCGCCTTCCTGCGTATCGCGTCGGGCAAGTTCCGCCGCGGCATGAAGCTGCGCCAGGTCGCCACCGGCAAGGCGATCGCCATCAACTCGCCGATCTTTTTCTTCGCGCAGGACCGCGAGATCGCCGACGAGGCGTTTCCCGGCGACATCATCGGCATTCCCAACCACGGCGTGCTGCGGGTGGGCGACTCCCTCGTGGAAAAGGACGATGTCACCTTCACCGGCATCCCCAATTTCGCGCCGGAAATCCTGCGCCGCGTCAAGCTCGGCGACCCGACCAAGTCGAAGCAGCTGCGCACCGCGCTGACCGACATGGCCGAAGAAGGCGTCACCCAGTTGTTCAAGCCGCTGCTCGGCAGCCAGTGGATCGTCGGCGTCGTCGGCCAGCTGCAGCTCGA
>JANOCM010000191.1:0-3086 GCA_031412175.1 Alphaproteobacteria bacterium | reverse complement strand
TGCAGCGCCGCGGCGGCGGTGCGGACGCTGGCGCTGATCACCGGCGCGGTGCTGCCGCCGGGCGGATCGGGAACGACGGCGACACGGATGCGCCCCGCCGGTGGCGCCAGGCCGAGCTGTGTCGCCCAGGGGTCGCGGCGGTGCGGCCCCGCTAGGATGCCGAGCGCGAGCCGCACATCGGCGACATGGCGCGCCATCGGGCCCTGCACCGCCATCAGTTGCGCCGCCAGCAGCGGGCTGCGCGGTTCCAGCGCGCTGGCATCGGGGATGCGCCCCAGCCCCGGCTTCAGGCTGGCGACGCCGCAGGCGAACGCCGGGTTGCGCAACGATCCGCCGATATCGTTGCCCAGCCCGATCGGTGACATGCCGCACGCCAGCGCGGCGCCCTCGCCGCCGCTCGATCCGCCGGTGGTGCGGCTGCCGTCCCAGGGGTTGCGCGTCAGCCCATAAAGCGCGCTGACGGTGTGGATGCGCAGCCCCATGTCGGGCATGTTGGTGCGGCCGATGGGGATACCGCCCGCCGCCTTCATGCGCTCGACGACCGGCGCATCCTGATCCGGCATGGCGCCGGCAAAGGCCGGCACGCCATGTGTCGTCGGGCTGCCGACCAGATCGATATTGGCCTTTACCGTGAACGGCACGCCGTGCAGCGGGCCGAGCGCCGCGCCGGCCGCCACTGCAGCGTCGGCGGCATCGGCGGCATCCAGCGCATCGGCGAGCACCGTTACCACGGCATTGACGGCCGGGTTGACCGCCTCGATCCGCGCCAGGTGCGCCTCGACGACTTCGCGGGACGAAACCTGCCGGCCGGCGATCATTGTCGCCAGGCCGCTCGCCGAATGCTGCCAGAGTTCGGTTGCCATGATCGTTCCTCCCCAGGATTTGGGGGATGATGGACCCGATGCCCGCGCCTTTCCAGCCTGTCGAAATCACGCTGGCGACGCGCTGGCGAGCGATCTAGCGTGGCCGCAAAACAACGCAGGGGAGGAACATCATGGCACGTCTCGATGGCCGCGTGGCCTTTGTTACCGGTGCGGCGAGCGGCATCGGCCGGGCCGCGGCGATCGCGCTGGCGCGCGAAGGCGCTGGCGTGTTCCTCACCGACATCGACATGCCTGGCGCCCGCGAGACGGCGAAGACGATCACCGATGCCGGCGGCCGCGCCGAATGCCGCGGCCAGGATGTCGTCGAGGAAGACCGTTGGGCGGAGCTGATCGCCAGCACGTTGCGGCTGTTCGGCCGGCTCGATATCCTCGTCAACAACGCCGGCATCGGCACCGGCGCGCTGGTCACCGAAATGACGCTCGACCAGTGGAACCGCCAGCTCGCCATCAACCTGACCGGCGTGTTCCTCGGCACCAAGCACGCCCTCCCGGCGATGCGCGCCGAAAAACCCGAAGGCAGCTATCGGGGCGGCTCGATCATCAACATCTCGTCGGTGGCCGGCCTCACGGGGTCGCCCGGCCTGTCGGGCTATTGCGCAACCAAAGGCGGGGTGCGGCTGTTCACCAAGGCGGTGGCAATGGAATGCGCCGCGGCCAAGGACGGCATCAGGGTCAATTCGGTGCACCCCGGCATCATCGACACGCCGATCTGGGGCAAGATCGATGAAGCCGGCGTCATCGGCGCCGGCGTCGGCTTGCCGCCCGGCGCCAATGCCGTCGATGCCGACATGGTCGCGATGGCATCTCCGCTCGGCTGGGCCGGCCTTCCGGCGGACATCGCCGACGGCATCGTGTTTCTCGCGTCGGACGAATCGCGCTACATGACCGGGTCCGAGCTCGTCATCGACGGCGGCTGGACCGCGCATTGACCGCGCAAACTGTCCAAACAGGTGGGACCACCTCAGTTCGCAGACTTCGAGAGGATTTTTGCTGGAGGTCAGACGCAATCTCGTGAGAGCTTGGACAGGTGGTTTGACCGGGAAGCTGCGACCGTTGACGGCGAAGACATTGTCAACAAAGTCGAAGAAGTGCTGGGCGGCAGCGCTCGCTTCGACTTTTCACAGATTGTTCGATGCTGAAAATTGTCGGGCGATTCGAGCCTCACGCTTTGCAGTTGACGGGTCATTGCCCGTTTCGCCAGCCTTCCGCGCGCTGCCGCGCCGATTGCGCGCTTCCTTCAACCCGACCTCTGGGCTGCTGCCGAACGCCAGCTTCTTCTCCTTGCCGTCAATCCCGTACTGCAATCGCCAAAACTTGGAGCCTCTGGCGGTCACCAGAAGATCGAACCCTCTGTCGTCGGCCAGCTTGCGATCAATGCTCGCTGCCCTAGCAGTTCGGACTGCTATCTCCGTCAGCGCCATGGCTTCGCCCTCGCCACTCGCGCGCGAGACCGCTCGAAAAAGGCCCCAACAAAGGGCCACCAATAAAACGCGGCTGGGGGCGAATGACGGCGAACGCGGACGGTCGGCGCATGAGCTAAATTACAGGGTTCTTCCAATCCCCAGCGGCCGCTGGCGGCCAGGGTGATGGTGCCCGGAAGAGGACTCGAACCTCCACGCCCTTGCGAGCGCTAGCACCTGAAGCTAGTGCGTCTACCAATTCCGCCATCCGGGCACGGGGTAGGAGCGGTCGGTTAGGGAGCGGCGGCGGGCTTGTCAATCGGAAGTGTCGATTCAGGTCGCGCCAAATCGTCATTGTGCCAACGCGCGCCGCGACAGGGGCGCAACGCCACGCTAAAGGGCCGGCCATGACATCGACGATCCCCTCGCTCGCGCCCGGCAGCCTTGTAACCGTCATCGGCGGCTCGGGCTTCCTGGGCAAATACATTGTCCAGCGGCTTGCGGAGGCGGGGCATCGCGTCCGCGTTGCCGTCCGCCACCCGGAGCGCGCGCTGTTCCTGAAGCCGCTCGGCGGGCTCGGCCAGATCCAGCTGACGCATGGCAACATCACCTCCGACGCGCAGATGGCGGCGGCCTTCGAAGGCGCCGACGCCGGCATCAACCTGGTCGGCATCCTCGATGAAAAATCCGGCCAGTCGTTCACGGCAGTTCAGGCCGAAGGCGCCGGCCGCGCCGCCCGCTGCGCCGCGGCCGCGGGCGTGCGCCACTATATCCAGGTGTCGGCAATCGGCGCCGATGCGGC
>JANOCM010000190.1:0-1807 GCA_031412175.1 Alphaproteobacteria bacterium | reverse complement strand
GAAGGCGGCGACGAGTTGCGTCGGCAGGTCGGACACGAACCCGACAGTGTCGGACACCACAACCTTGTCATGCCCCGGCAGCTTGATGGCGCGCATCGTCGGGTCGAGCGTGGCGAACAGCAAATCCTCGGCGCGCACTTCGGCGCCGGTCAGCCGGTTGAACAGCGTCGACTTGCCAGCGTTGGTATAGCCGACCAGCGCGACGACCGGCCAAGGCGCCTTCTGCCGTTGCCGGCGGTGCAGGCCGCGGGTGCGGCGAACATCTTCGAGCTCGTCCTTCAGCCGCACGATACGGTCGCGAATCAGCCGGCGATCGGTTTCGATCTGGCTTTCACCCGGTCCGCCCATGAAGCCGAAGCCGCCGCGTTGGCGCTCGAGGTGGGTCCAGGATCGCACCAGCCGGCTCGCCTGGTACTGGAGATGCGCGAGTTCGACCTGCAGCGTGCCTTCGCGCGTGCTGGCGCGCTCCCCGAAGATTTCGAGGATCAGCCCGGTTCGGTCGATGACCTTGGCACCAAGATGCTTTTCCAGATTGCGCTGCTGGATCGGTGAAACGGCGCCGTCGATGACGACCAGCTGGGCATCATGCGCCGCCACCGCCGCCGCCAGGCGCTCGATCTGGCCCTTGCCAAACAGCGTCGAGGCGCTGGCCGAGCGCAGCTTGACGACCTCCGAATGAACGACATCCAGCGCGATCGCTCGCGCCAGCCCTTCAGCTTCGGCCAGCCGCGCTTCGGGCGATCGCATCAGCGCGGCGCCGCCCTTGGCGTCCTTCACCGGCAGCACGACCACGGCGGGCGCGCCAAAGCGTACGCCCTTGCTTTCGTCCCAGCTCTGCCCCCCGGCAGGATGTGTTGAGGTCAATCGGTATCGCCTTCGTCTTTTTCGGCATCGAACAGCTGCACCGGCGACGCCGGCATCACGGTCGAGATCGCATGCTTGTACACCAGCTGCGAATGGCCGTCGCGGCGCAAAAGCACCGAAAAGTTATCAAACCAGGTGATGACGCCCTGCAATTTGACGCCATTCACCAGAAACATGGTGACCGGAGTCTTGGTCTTGCGGACGGCGTTGAGGAAAACGTCCTGCAGGCTGTTCGATTTGTCGGCCATGATTAAGCACTTTCCGATCTTGTTGGCGGGCGGATTTCCTCCCGCGATCGCCTCGTTGCCCGGCGTCGGCTGCTGCACCTGATGGGTACAACGTCGGAAAGATAGAGTGCGAGTGCCGGCTTCTCAATGGGGCGAATTACTCAGAATCGGTTTCGCCGTCTTCGACCGGATCATCGCTCAGCCCCAGCGCCTTCAATTTCCGGTGCAATGCCGATCGTTCCATGCCGATAAAGGCTGCAGTCTTCGAAATATTGCCCGAGAAGCGGCGGATCTGGGCGCGTAGATATTCGCGTTCAAAGGCCTCACGCGCCTCGCGCAGCGGCGTGCCCATGATCGACCGGACCGCCTGCCCCGGCACCAGCTTTGCCGGTTCCGCGGTGACTTCGGCGGGCAACATGTCGATGTCGAGGCTGCTCATCCGCTCCGCCGGTGCCAGAATCAGCGTGCGTTCGACAACGTTGCGCAACTGGCGGACATTGCCGGGCCAGTCATAGGTCTGCAGCGCCGCAATGGCGTCCTCGGTCAGCGTCGGCGGCGACACCCGGCGCTCGGCGGCATAGCGGGTCAGGAAATACTGGACGAGCTCGGCAACATCCTCGCGGCGTTCGGACAGCGATGGCAGCCGCACCGGCACGACATTGAGGCGGTAGTAAAGGTCTTCGCGGAACCGGCCGGCGGCGATTTCGGCGACGAGG
>JANOCM010000189.1:0-2173 GCA_031412175.1 Alphaproteobacteria bacterium | reverse complement strand
AAGGCGATAGACCTGATGGCGCAGGGCAAGCTGAAGATCGAGGGCGACCCGCAAGTGCTGCAGCGTTTCATGGCGCTGTTCGCGCCGCCGCGCGCGGTGTTCCCGCTGGTCACGCCTTGAGCCAGGTCCCCTATCATGGCCCGCTCGGCCTGCCGCTGTGGACGTGGGCAGCGCCGCTCGTCGCCTTGGCCATCGCCGGGCTGAAGCTGGCGCATATCGAGCTGCCGCCGCTGGTGCTGGCGCCGGCGCTGATCGCTGCCGTGCTGGCAGCGGTGCATCACGCCGAAGTCATCGCCCACCGCATCGGCGAGCCCTTTGGCACGCTGGTGCTGGCGCTGGCGGTGACGACGATCGAGGTCGCGCTGATCGTCTCACTGATGATCGCCGGCGGCGCGGACGCGACGGCGCTCGCCCGCGACACGGTGTTCGCCGCGGTGATGATCATCCTCAACGGCATCGTCGGGCTGTGCCTTCTCGTCGGCGGTCTGCGCCACAGCGAGCAGAGCTTCAACATCTCGGGCGCCAATGCGGCGCTGACGGTGCTCGGCGCACTTACGGTGCTGACAATGTTGTTGCCAAACGTCACGACGTCCACGCCGGGCCCGACCTATGCGCCGAGCCAGCTCGCATTCGTCGCGCTGGTGTCGCTGGTGCTCTACCTGACCTTCGTCTTCGTGCAGACCGTCCGCCACAGCGAGTATTTCCTGGGGCCGGAGGCCGGCGCCGCCCATGCCGCGCCGCCGCTGCGCACCGGCATCGCCGCTGCGGTGCTGCTGATCGCGGCCCTGATCGGCGTCGTGATGATCGGCAAGGCGCTGTCGCCGGCAATCGAGGACGCGGTCGACGCGGTCGGCGCGCCGCGCGCACTGGTCGGCGTCATCATCGCCGCCATCGTGCTGCTGCCCGAAGCGCTGGCGGCGGTCCGCGCGGCTGCCGCGAACCGCCTGCAGGACAGCCTCAACCTCGCGCTCGGCTCGGCGCTGGCCTCGATCGGGCTCACCATACCGGCGGTAGCGATCGTGTCGTTGCTGATGGCCGTGCCGTTGACGTTAGGACTCGACGACAAGGGCATCGTGCTGTTGTCGCTGTCGCTGTTCATGGCGGTGCTGTCGCTGCGCACCGGCTTCACGACGATCCTCAACGGCGTCATCCATCTGGTGATCTTTGCCACCTATCTGTTCATCGTCGTCGTGCCATAAGGCGCGCCGCTGGCAGGCGGTGCCTGCGCTTCAGCTTTCGAATCGGATCAGCGGCCGGAATGGCAGTGGCAGGATCGGGATTCCATCGGCGGCAAGGTCGCGTGCCTCGGCGACCGTGGCTTCGCCATAGATGCTGCGCGGCGGTTGGCTGCCATCGTGCAATGCCCTGGCGGTCATGGCAAAAGCGCTGCCGACATAGTCCGACGCCGCCTCCAGCTTGCGCTGCGCCGCCAGGATTTCGGCGCGAGCGTCCGTGGCGACGCTGGAGCCGGCGGCGCTGTTGCCCTTGGCGCCGACGGCCGGCGCCATCACCGCCTTGCCGATTTCGGTGTCGCCGCACAGCGGGCAGGCGATCAGGCCACGGGCGCGCTGGCTTTCGTAATCGGCGCTCGATCCGAACCAGGCTTCGAAGACATGGGTGCCGGCGCAGCGCAGGTCGAAGACGATCATGCAGTGGTGACGGTGAAGTCGCGGGCATGGGCGAGCGCCGGCACCCGGCCGCGTGCCTCCGCCACCGCGCCGAGGTCGATGTCGAGCACCGCGGTGCCCGGTGCGTCCCCCATGTCGAGCAGCACTTCGCCCCATGGCGCGATGACCAGCGAATGGCCATAGGTGGCGCGGCCGTCGGCGTGCTCACCGGTCTGCGCCGCGGCAACGACAAAGCTCCCGGTTTCGATGGCGCGGGCGCGCAGCAATATGTGCCAGTGGGCTGCGCCGGTCGGTCGGGTGAAGGCGGCGGGCACCGACAGGATGCTGGCGCCGGCAGTCGCCAGCGCGCGGTGCAGCGCCGGAAAGCGCAGGTCATAGCAGATGGTCAGCCCCAGCCCGGCCCAGGGCGTTTCCACCACGACGGCCTGTTCGCCGGGGCTGTAGGCGGCCGATTCGCGATAGGATTCACCGCCCGGCAGCTGGACGTCGAACAGGTGGATCTTGTCATAGCGCGCGCGGATTTCGCCGCTATCGTCGATCAGGAA
>JANOCM010000188.1:0-2625 GCA_031412175.1 Alphaproteobacteria bacterium | reverse complement strand
ACCGATGTCGCCAGCGGCGCCGTGGAAACCGCCAGGGCCGATTATTGCGTCTGCACCATCCCGCTCGGCATTCTCAGCCAGATCGATGTCGATGTCTCGGCGGGAATGCGCGCCGCCATCGCCGCGGTGCCCTATTCCAATTCGGTCAAGGTCGGCCTCGAGATGAAATCGCGCTTCTGGGAGGATGACGACGCCATCTATGGCGGCATCAGCTTCACCGACCAGGATATCCAGATGATCTCCTACCCCAGCGCCGGCATGCACAGCGCCGGCCCCGGTGTCATCCTCGGCGCCTATATGTTCGGGCCGCCATCGTACAAATTTGCCGGCATGACGCCCGAACAGCGCATCGCCGGCGCGCTCGACATGGGCGAAGTCCTGCATCCCGGCCGCTACAAGGCGCAGTACAGCAATGGCGTCGCGGTCGCCTGGAGCCGGTCGCCCTTCACCCTCGGCTGCTGCGCGCAGTGGAACGAGGACACCCGCAAGGAACATTACCAGACACTGGTCGCCGTCGATGACCGCATCGTGCTCGCCGGCGAACACGCGTCCTACATCGGGTGCTGGATGGAGGGGGCGTTGCTGTCCTCGCTCGATGCCATCACCCGCCTGCACAAGCGCGCGCTGGAGGCCTGACATGATGAAGACGCTGTTCGCCGCCGGGCTACTCGCCCTCACCGCACCCGCTTTTGCCGCCAAGCCGGCAGCAGAACATCCCGGCGCCGTCGTCTACCAGAATGTCTGCCAAGCCTGCCACATGGCCAATGCGAAAGGTGCGGTCGGTGCCGGGCGGATCGCCGCGCTCGCCGGCAATCCCAATCTCGCCTACCCCGAATATCCGATCGCGGTGGTGACCGGCGGCAAGGGCGCGATGCCCTGGTTCCGCGGCCAGTTGACCGACCAGCAGATTGCCGACGTCATCGGCTATGTGCGGACGCATTTCGGCAACCGCTACAAGGCGCCGGTGACAGCGGCACAGGTCGCCGACCTGGGCATCAAGGCGCCGCCGGGTCGCGGCGAATAGGCGAGCGTAGACCCTAGGGTGTCGACGCCTCGGCGACGCGGGTCAGCGCCGTCAGCCGTTCGAACTGGCTGTCGCAGCCATTTTCGACGAACGCCGCACCCAGCGCATCGACCGCCGGCGCTGCCGCCAGTTTGCGGAACTTGATCGTCGCTGCGCTGCCGCCGCCGCTGACCTTGAAGCTGTCGCCATCGGCGATCGGCAGCGCGGCGGGCCAGGCCGCCACCGCCTGGCCGGCGGCATAGCCCAGCGCCACGCCGGCACCGCCCGCGGCACGCGCCACCGTCACCGTGCCGGCAGCGACCGGATCGGCGCGCCACAGCGACACTTTCGTCGGGTCGAGCGCACAGACCGTGCCGCTGCTGCCGGCATCGACAGCCCAGACCCCCGGCGGCACCGGTTTGCCGGTATAGCTCGTTCCCGGCCCGCGCACGGCCCCGATGCGGGCGCGGCGCTCGGCCTTCTGGGTCAGCAGGTCCGAAAACGGCGTACCGGTCACCGCCGTGCTGGCGGCGGCGAGGCGGAAACTGCCCGGCCCCGAGAAACTGCGCGTGCCGCGGGCATCGAGGATCGTCACCTGGTCGCCGGCCTTCAGCGTCAGCGCGGCGTTGTCCGCCAGTTTCTGCCCCGGCTTGTACTGCGCCGCCGAAGGGCCGATCGCACGCACGACCATCGGCGCCGCCACGGCGGGTGCGGCCAGCAGCAGCGCCGCCACGCCGGCGCCCAACGCGCACAGCCTATTCGAGATCATGACACCCTCCCGGTCCAATACTTGCCAAACGCTTTACCAGATACGTCAGCGCAATGTCATCCGGTGCAGCAGCGGCGCGCGCCTGCAGTTCCGCCAGCGCCGTCGTGTCACCGGCATCGAAGCGGGCATAGAGCGCCGCAAACCCCGGATCGGCAACAGCCTTGCCCACGCCCAGCGGCTCGAACACCTCCAGCGGTGCATCGCGGCCGCGCACCCGCACCCGGCCCATCGGCCGGAATCGGTCGAGGCCCACCCGCTCCGCTGCCTCGCGGCTGACCAGCACGGCGGTTTTCAGGGTCTTGTTGGCGCTTTCCAGGCGCGACGCGACGTTCATGCTGTCGCCGAGCGCCGTATACTGGATACGGCCCTCGCCACCGAAATTGCCGACGATGGCGTCGCCCCAGTGCAGGCCGACACGGGTGCGCCCCAACGATGCCCGCCCCGCCACTGGCCGCATCAGCGCATCGCCGGCCTTGCTCATCGCAATCGCGGCGGCGAGCGCATTCTGCGCATCGTCGGCGCGTGCCAGCGGCGCCCCCCAGAATGCCACCACCGCATCGCCGACGAACTTGTCGATGGTGCCACCATGCTCCAGCACCGCCCTGCTCATGGTTTCGAGATACTCGTTGAGCATCGTCGCAACGGCTTCGGGATCGAGCGTCTGGCACAGGCTGGTGAAGCCTTCGATGTCGGTGAACAGCGCATGGATCTCGCGGCGCTCGCCGTGCAGCGCCAACTGCCCGGGCTCGCGCAGGATCTGCTGCGCCACGTCACGCGGCAGATATTTGCCCAGCGCACCTTGCGCGAACCGCCGTTGTTCGGCGCCGACGATGCGCGCCGTCGTGCTCGCGGC
>JANOCM010000187.1:0-2531 GCA_031412175.1 Alphaproteobacteria bacterium | reverse complement strand
ACGAAGTGCCGGTGCGCGCCACCGCGCTGGTCGTGTCGACGCAGCACGCCGTCGATTATTGCCAGCCCTGGGAAGACGGCAGCGACAAGGGCGGCGACGCCGGCAAATACACTACGCTGCGCGACTATGTGATGTCGGTGTTCCACGACGTGCTGCCCGCCGGCTTCATCACCGACGACACGGTGATCCACGTCAACCCGACCGGGCGTTTCGAAATCGGCGGCCCCGATGGCGACGCCGGCGTGACCGGCCGCAAGATCATCGTCGACACCTACGGCGGCGCGTCCCCGCACGGTGGCGGCGCCTTTTCGGGCAAGGACCCGACCAAGGTCGATCGTTCGGCGGCGTACATCACCCGCTATCTCGCCAAGAATGTCGTTGCTGCCGGACTCGCGCGGCGCTGCACGATCCAGCTGAGCTATGCCATCGGTGTTGCTGAGCCGCTCAGCGTCTATGTCGATCTCCACGGCACCGGGACGGTGCCCGAAGCGGTGCTCGAGGATGTGCTGCCCAAGCTGGTGCGCCTGACGCCGCGTGGCATCCGCACGCATCTCGGCCTCAACAAGCCGATCTATCAGCGCAGCGCCGCCTATGGCCATTTCGGCCGCCAGCCCGATGCCGATGGCGGCTTCAGCTGGGAAAAGACCGATCTCGTTGAAAAGCTGAAGGCTGCCGTCGCCTGACAAAGACGTGAATTTGGGGTAAACTACGTCCGTCCAGCGATGGGAGGACGCCGATGCGCCGTACCGTTTTTGCCCTGTTTCTCGCCGCGCCGGCTTTTGCGGCCGCGCCGGCGTTCAATCCGGCCGACACCGCTGCGATCTACAAGGCGGCGGGGTTTGCCATGAAGGGCAAGGCCGTCGTCGATTGCGCCGCCGGCAATCCCGAATGGCCGAAATCGAGCCTTTTCATCGAAGCCATCGACCTCAGCGGCGACGGCAAGCCCGAGGCCATCCTGAGCGAAGGCAATACCGCCTGCTATGGCCGCGACGAAATGGGCTTCACCATTCTCGCGCGCAATCCCGACGGCAGCTGGCGCAAGCTGGGACAGAATACCGGCGGCACGGCACCGCTGAAAACCCGCCACAACGGCTGGCTCGACATCGAATATGGCGGGCCGGGGATGCAGAAGCAGCCGGTCATGCGCTTCGACGGCAAGGTCTACAAATAGCGCCTTGCCGTCGCTGCGAACGCGCTACTCCGCCGCGATCGCGCGGGCCTGGTTGTACGAATAGGAAAATTCGGCGCCATCGAGGTCGATGACCGGGAATTCGTCGCGTTCGCGCCAATAATCCTGGCTGTGCTGCCATTCGCGCTTGTTGCCGCGCTGCGGCAGCTCGCCCTGGCCGCGCAGGATGTAGTTGGCGTTGAAATCGTCGGTGTCGATCCAGCTCGACAGCGGCATGTTATGATCTTCGGGGCGCAGTTTGGGCACCACGGCGGTCGCGCCCTTGGACTTCATATGGGCGAGCAGCCGGCCGACGAAATGGCTGATCATGTCGGCGCGCAGAGTCCAGCTGGCGCGCAGATAGCCGAACACCCAGACCATGTTGGGCACGCCGGTGAACATCATGCCGCGATAGGTGACGGTCTTGCTGAAATCGAGCGGCTCGCCATCGATGCTGAACCTGATGTCGCCGAGCACGCACAGGTTGAAGCCGGTGGCGGCGACGATGATGTCGGCGTCGACCGTGGTGCCGTCCTTCATCGTCAGGCCGGTTTCGGTGAAGGTTTCGATCTCGCCGGTCACCGCGCCGGCCTTGCCCTCGCGGATGGCGGTGAACAGGTCGCCATCGGGAACGAACGCCAGCCGCTGCCGCCAGGGGCGATAGCTCGGGGTGAAATGCTTCATGTCGAAGCCTTCGGGCAGCAGCGCCTGCACCGCGCCGAGCAGCTCGGCGGTCACCACCTCGGGCTCCTCGACGCAGCGGCGGACGATGACATCCTGGTCGAAATTGATCTTGCGGCGGACGATCTCGTGGATCCAGCTTTCGTCGATCGCCAGCTGGCGCAGCATGTCGGCGGTTTCGTTGGCGTTGCTCGCCGGGAAGAAATAGGTCGGCGACCGCTGTACCATCGTCACCTGCGCGGCGGTCTTGGCCATTTCGGGGATCACCGTGGCGGCGGTGGCGCCCGATCCGATCAGCGCGACGCGCTTGCCGGCGTAATCGGTGTTCTCGTCCCATTCCTCGGTGTGGAGAATCGGGCCCTTGAAGCGGTCCATGCCCGGCCAGTCGGGCATGAAGCCCTGGCGGTGGCGGTAATAGCCCTGGCACATCCACAGGAAATTGGCGGTGAAAGTGCGGGTTTCGCCACCGGCGATGCGCGCCACCAATGTCCAGGTCGTGGTTTCGCTCGACCAGCTGGCGGTCTCGATGGTGTGGCCATAATGGAGGTTGGGGCCGAGATCATTCTCGTCGATCATCTCGCCGAGATAGGCCTGGATTTCCTCGGCTGTGGCGATCGGCGGGCCGACCCACGGCTTGAAGTGGAAACCGAAGGTATACAGGTCGCTGTCCGACCGGATGCCG
>JANOCM010000186.1:0-13100 GCA_031412175.1 Alphaproteobacteria bacterium | reverse complement strand
CCCCCACCCTGCTCGGCGGGCGCCGAGTCGCCCTCCCCGCAGGGGGGAGGGAGCAGGTCCACCCGACGCCCCTAAAGCACCATCTGCGTCTGTGTCGTCAGGCTGATCAGCTTGCCCTCTGTCGTTTCCACCCGCGTCGTCCACACCGACGTGCGCCGGCCGGCGTGAACCAGCACCGATGTCGCCACCAGCCGCGCGCCGACCGGGGCCGCGCCGATCATGTTGGTCTTGCTGTCGATCGTCGTCGTGCCCTTGGCGCCGTCGGGCAGCACCTGAAATGCCCCTGCAGCACCGGCGAAATCGGCGAGGGTCATCAGGAAACCGCCGTGCGCCGTGCCACCCGCGGTGCAGTGTTCGGGCTTCAATACCACCGAAACCACCACCTTTTCGCGCTCGCAGACCTCGAGATCGAACCCCAGATGCGCCGAAAACGGCACCATTTCGACCACGGCTGCGCGTGCTGCTGCGTCCATTTCCACCTCCCGCTACGCCGTCGCCGGCGCCACTTCCTCGACAACCCGGCCGATCAGCGCCGGTTTCAGCCCGTCGCGCTTTGCCACCAGCACCAGGTGAAAGCGATCGGGCAGGGTTTCGACCTGCCAGTCGAGCACATCGAACATCGCATCGTCGAGCACCGGCTCTAATCCTTCGCGAAGCCAGCCCGGCGCCGCCCATTGCCACGGCCGCCGCGCCTTCACCACCAGCAGCGCCATCCCGGCAGGGCCAAGCACTCGCCACAATTCGCGCAATTGCGCGCGCGCCGCGCTGCCCGGCAACGGTGTCGTCACCAGCGCCTTGTCGAACAACGCCTCGACAAAGGGCAGCCGTTCCGGGTCGGCCACCACCGCGCCCGCCGCCGGCTGGCCCGGCCACGCCAGCCAGGCCACGCGATCGAAGCCGGTCGTGTCGGGAATCACCAGCGCCGGGGGGGTGCGGCCGGCAACGAGCAGCCGATATTGGTCGCCGGCGATGAACAATCGCGCCAGCGGGCTGTCGTCGGTGTGGCGATAGGGGGTCACGGGTCAGCTGTGCAAAGCGCAGGGCCGCGGCAAAGCCGCGGCTGGCGTCAGACGGGATCGGCGGCATTCCGCCGCCGCCCCGCTGGCCGGGCTTGCGCGAGTCGGCGCGTAGCTTGCTGATTGCTGCGCAATCATCTGCGCTACCCGCCGCCGCGCCGCGCCTAGCGTTCAACGCAAATAGCAATCCCCATGCCGCCGCCGATGCACAACGTCGCCAGCCCGCGCTTCACATCGCGCCGCACCATCTCGTGCAGCAACGTCGTCAGCACCCGCGCCCCCGACGCGCCGATCGGGTGGCCGATGGCGATCGCCCCGCCATTGACGTTGACCTTCGTCGGATCCAGCCCGAGTTCCTGCCCGACCGCCAGTGCCTGCGCGGCAAATGCCTCGTTGGCCTCGATCAGATCGAGGTCGGCAACGCTCCAACCGGCCTTTTCCAGTGCCTTTTTCGATGCCGGCACCGGGCCGATGCCCATCACGGCGGGGTCGACACCCACCGATGCCCAGCTGGCGATGCGCGCGATCACCGGCGCGTTGCGACGGCTGGCCTCCGCCTCGCTCATCACCACCAGCGCCGCAGCACCGTCGTTCAGGCCGCTGGCGTTCGCCGCCGTCACGCTGCCGTCCTTCTTGAAGGCACCGCGCAGCCCCGAAATGCTGTCGATCGTCACGCCGTCGCGGATATATTCGTCGGTATCGACAATGGTATCGCCCTTGCGGCCCTTGATCGTCACCGGTGCGATCTGGCCGGCAAAGCGCCCCTCGGCACGTGCCGCGCTCGCCTTGTTCTGGCTGGCCACGGCGAATTCGTCCTGCGCCGCCCGGCCGATCTGATAGCGTTCCGCCACATTTTCGGCGGTGATCCCCATGTGATAGCCGTTGAAGGCATCCCACAGCCCGTCCTTGATCATCGTGTCGACGAGCTCGATCGCCCCCATCTTGGTGCCGCTGCGCAGCGCCTGGGCGTGCGGGGACAGGCTCATCGACTCCTGGCCGCCGGCGATCATGATGCGGGCATCGCCCGACTGGATCGCCTGCGCCGCCAATGCCACGGCGCGCAAGCCGGAACCGCAGACCTGGTTGACCCCCCACGCCGGGGTTTCCTGTGCAATGCCCGCCGCCATCGCCGCCTGCCGCGCCGGATTCTGGCCCTGGCCGGCGGTCAAGACCTGGCCAAGGATGACCTCGTCGATCTCGCCCGCGTCGACGCCGGCATCGGCCATCGCCGCCAGGATCGCCGCCTTGCCAAGTTCATGCGCCGGGGTGCCGCCGAACGCCCCCATGAAGCTGCCGACGGCGGTGCGGCGGGCGGCGGTGATGACGGTTCCGGTCATGGTGAAAACTCCCCGTAAGGCGGCGTGATTCGTTGCGTGGCACGCTAGTAGGTGGCCCGCCGAAAGGCCAGAGAGGGCTATTCCCGCAACCAGGCCGCCAGCGGATCCCACAGCAAACCCGGCGCACGGCCGCCGACGACCATGCCGACGTGGCCGGCATCGAGTAGCTGCGGCGTGCCGATACCGCGCGTCGAAAGCGCCGCGCCGGGCGGCACGATGCGGTCGCGGCCGGCGACGACGTCGAGAATGGGGATGCGGATGCGCGCCGGATCGACGCCCGTGCCGGCAATCTGCCACGCCCCGCGCCCCGGCTGGTCGGCGGCGAACAGGTCTTCCGCCAGCCCCCTGGCGGCGGCCAGCGACAGAGGCTGGCCGGTGTTCGACCAATCCTCCAGCGTCACGAACGCTTCGGCCTCGGGCCCAGCGGGAAGGCCAGCGAATTTCTCGTATTTCGCCGCCAGGCTGGCGCTGTCGAGCTCCCAGAATGCCGGCTGCAGCAGGTCCATCGGTAGCGCGCCGAGGCTCGCCGCCAACGGCCCGGCGCCGGCCCACCAGCGCGCCAGCCCGTCGCGCGCCGCGGTGTCATAGCCATCGAAATGCCACGGCGTCGCCAGCAGCGCGAGGCGGCTGACCCGCGGCGCCAGCATCGCCGCCGCCCCCAGCGCGAGCGTGCCGCCGAGGCAATAGCCGGCGAGCGCCACCGGCACACCGAGCCCGGCGATCAACGGCACCAGCCGCGTTTCCATCAGCGCCGCCAGCCCCAGCGGCTCGGTTTCACCCCAATCGACGAGCAGCGGCCGCAGCCCGCGCGCCGCCAGGCCATCGAGCAGTGAGTTTCCCGGCGCCAGGTCGAGCACCGATGGCGGGTTGATCAGCGATGGCACCACCACCACGGCGCGCCCGCTGCCACCGAAATCCCGCAGCGTCACGCCGCCGATCTGTGCCACCACCGGGCGGGCCGGGCGCGGGGTCGCAACCGGTGCCGCCTGATAACGCCGCAGCCCGGCGAGCACGCGCGCCAGCCGGTCGCGATCGTCGCCGCAGGCACGGGTAACATGGGCGAGAAACAGCGCCAGCGGATGCGGGCCGCGTTGCCGCTCATTTGCCCTTTGCTGCACCATCGCTGCGCCTTGTTGCGGCGCAACATCAGTCTGTGTTACGGCCATGCTTTCGTTGCCTTCAGGAATTCCCATGGCCGACGCCTCCAAACCGCACGACCCCAAGGAACCGGTGGTCATCAAGAAATACGCCAACCGCCGCCTCTACAACACCGAAACCAGCAGCTACATCACGCTGGAGCATCTGGCGACGATGACCCGCGAGGGCCGTGACTTCCAGGTTTTCGACGCCCGCAGCGGCGACGATATCACTCGTTCGGTGCTCACCCAGATCGTCATGGAGGAGGAATCGACCGGCCAGACAATGCTGCCGGTGCCGTTCCTGCGCCAGATCATCGCCATGTACGGCGATTCGATGCAGGGCATGGTGCCGCACTATCTCGAAGCCTCGATGGCAGCGTTCTCGGAAAACCAGAGCAAGTTCCGCGATGCCGCGCTGAAACCCTTTGAACAGCTCGCCAAGCAGAATCTGGCGCTATTCCAGGCGGCGACGGAGATGCTTACCGGTGGCCGCGGCACGATGGCCAAGCCCGGCGCGGCGCCGTCGGCACCGGCCGGCAGCGATACCGAGATCGCGGCGCTGAAGGCGCAGCTGGCCACGTTGCAGGCCAAGATCGACGGCCTGACCAAGGACTGAATCCGCAACACCCCGGAAATTTAAGGCTTTGTTTCGCCGTCGGTGCTTGCCCGGCGGCCCCGCCGTCGCTATGAGCCGCCTCGGGGAACGGGTGTCCGCTTCTGGACACGCGAACCGGTCTTGCCGAGGCGGTGCTGGCCAGGGGGCTGCGTTGCCATGGCGACCGGCGGGTGGAGGTCGCTTGAATGGAATCGTCGGCACCAGTGCGCGAAACGGACGAACCCGAAACTGCCGGCGAAGTCGCCGGCGCCACCGACATGATGCTGCCGCTGGGCTATCGGCCATCCGCCGACGAAGCCTTCATGAACCCGCGCCAACTCGCCTATTTCCGGCGCAAGCTGCTCGACTGGAAGGATTCGATCCTCCGCGAGGCCGCCGGCACGCTGGAAACACTGAAGGCCGAGCCGATGCGCGAGCCCGATGTCACAGATCGCGCCTCGAGCGAGACCGACTGGGGAATCGAACTGCGCACCCGTGACCGCCAGCGCAAGGTCATCAGTAAGATCGACGCCGCGCTGCGCCGGATCGAAACCGGCGACTATGGCTATTGCGAAGTCACCGGCGAACCGATTTCGCTGCAGCGGCTCGATGCCCGGCCGATCGCGACGATGACGCTGGAGGCGCAGGAGCGGCATGAGCGGGATGAGAAGATTACGAGGGATGAGTGAAGCGCCGCGAGCGCGCAGCGCGTAGCGCAGCGCGCCGACAGGCGCGAACTCGGCCGGCGGGGCGACGCGGCCTCCCCGCGTCGAACCCGTCCGACGTCACGGCGTGGCTTTGCCACGACGCTTTTGCCTCTACGTAAATTCTAACCGCAACGGCGCCGCGGCAAAGCCGCGTCGTGACGTCAGACGGGTTTGGCCGGCGGAGGGCCGGCCGCCCCGCTGGCCGGGCTTGCGCCTGTCGGCGCACAACGCTTCGCGTTGCGCGCTCGCGGCGCTACGCCTAGTGCGTCTGCGCGATCTGTTCCTTGACCTTCAGCTTCTCGCGCTTCAGACGCGCCAGACGGGCCTGGTCGGGCAGCGGGCGGCGCGTCTCGGCGGCGACCGACGCGTCGAGCGCGGCATGGCGGGCGTTGAGGCTGGCGAGATGGGCATTGGCCATCGTGTTCTCCCGTTGGATTGACCGGACGCTTGCCGGTGCCCTTGGGTAGGGGCAGCAATAGAAACATAGACGGCCGGGCTTGTCCAAAGCTGATTCGCGCGTCGGGGCGGGGCGGTATCTAGTTGCGTCGGGCGCCGCTTTGCCGCCAGATATGGTGTGGGGTTGCGCCGTCGAAACCAGCGGTTAAGCCCCATTGGCAAAGCACTAAATCGACTCGGGCACGACAGGAGTTCGACGACTGTGGACGAGCAGGAAATCCGGGCGCGCATCGAGATTGCCCGGCGTGATCACCGCGATCTCGACGCCGCGATCGAGGCGCTGCGGATGATGCCGATGGTCGACATGATCCAGTTGCAGCGTTTCAAGAAGAAAAAGCTTCGGCTGCGCGACGAAATCGCCATGCTCGAGGACATGCTGATCCCCGACATCATCGCCTGATGGTTCCGCGCGGCGCTGCACGCTGCTAAAAGACCGCAAGGGAGGATGGTTCGATACCGTGAAACGCACTGCCGCAATGGCAATATTGGCAGTTGGAGCTGCCGCCCTGGCCTTGCCAGGCTGCGCCACGTCCGGATCGGCGATGTTCGGCGCCGGCTATGCCCGCGGCTGCTATGAAGCCGCCGAGCGCCACCGCCCGCCACGCGACGCACTGCGGCTGTGCGACAGCGCCTTGCTCGATGCGGGGCTGCCGGCCAGCGAGCGCGCCGCGACGTATGTCAATCGCGGCATCGTCAACATGCAGGCGCGCAATGTCGCGGCAGCGCTCGCCGATTATGACGCGGCGATCCGGCTCGGCCCCGACACCGCCGAAGCCTATGTCAACAAGGGCATTGCGCTGGTCAACATCGGCGATCGCGACGAGGAAGCGTTGCAACTTCTGGACAAGGCGCTGGCGCTCAACCCGTTGCGCCCGGCGCTGGTCTATTATTCGCGCGCCATCGCCAATGAACAATTGGGCCGCACCCGCGCCGCCTATGAAGATTATAGCCGTGCCGCCCAGGCCGATCCGGAATGGCCCGACCCGGTGCAACAGCTGCAGCGCTTCCGCGTCATTCGCGGCAAGACCGCCTCCGGATAACGAAAAAGGCCCCCTTCCGGTCGGAGAAGGGGGCCTTTCATAGCGCTGGCGCCGGGCTTATTCGGCGGCCAGCTTCGTTACCGCGGTGGACACGAGATCGACGGGGGCGCCGATTTCGACCTTGCGCGGCTTCTTGTGTTCAGGGATTTCGCGGACCAGTTCGATGTTGAGCAGGCCGTGCTCATAGCTGGCGCCGGTCACCTTGATGGTGTCGGCGAGCTGGAACCGCCGCTCGAACGCGCGCTTGGCGATGCCACGATGCAGGAAGACGCGGTCGTCGCCATCGCTTTCCACCTTGGCGGAGCCGGTGACGATCAGCGTGTTTTCCTGGACGGTCAGGTCGAGCTCGTCCTGGCCGAAGCCGGCAACCGCCATCGCGATGCGATAGGCACCGTCGCCAAGCTTTTCGATATTGTACGGGGGGTAGCCGGTTTCGCCACCATCGACGCGGCCGGCGAATTCGACGAGCCGGTTGAGATTTTCATAACCGATCGACGACCGCAGCAGCGGGGAGATATCGAACGCACGCATGGGGCATTTCCTTTCAACAAAGCGTTGCCACAAGTCTCCGCCCGAAATGGCGCGGAGGCGCCGCCATCCCGGTTGGCGATGGCGGCAACGTTGATTTTGGAACGTCGGTCACCGCTTTCAAGAGGGGGCTGGCGCGCGACCGCAACGTCATGGCAGAACGCCGGCATGGGACAGGCTGACCGGCAGGTAATCGAAGCTCTTTATCGCGAGGCCGTGGCGCTGGCCGACCGGGCTCGGGCGTGGTTCGACGGGCCGGGCGTTAAATGGCGGGCGGGCCTGCCGATCGATGCACAGGCGCGGGTCGCCACCGAAAGCCTGGGGGTGACGTCGCGATTGATGGCGGTGATGTCGTGGCTGCTCGATCCGGCGCATGCCACCGATGGTGCGCCACTCCGCGCGTTTGTCGCCGAAAATGCCGATATTCCGCCGTTGCCGCCGCTGGCCGGCACCAAGGGCGGCGACATCGTCGTCGCATCTCGACAACTCGCGGCGCGCATCGCCGCGCTGACGGGAGATCGGGCATGACGTCGCCCTTCCACCTCGCCATTCCGGTCGACGACCTGGCGGCGGCGCGGCATTTCTACGGCGAAGTGCTCGGCTGCCCGGAGGGCCGGTCATCCGACAGCTGGATCGATTTCGATTTCCAGGGCCACCAGCTCGTTGTCCACCAGGCGCCGCGTGCCGCCGTCATCCGCAATGCGGTCGATGGCGACGCCGTGCCGGTGCCGCATTTCGGCCTGGTGCTCGGCTGGGACGCCTGGGAAGCGCTGGGCGATCGCATTGCCGCGAGCGGTACGGCGTTCGAACTGCCGCCGCACGTGCGCTTTGCCGGCAAGCCGGGCGAGCAGGGCACGTTCTTCCTGTTCGATCCGGCCGGCAATGCGCTCGAATTCAAGGCGATGCGCAACCCGGCGAATTTGTTCGCGAAGCAGTCCTAAAGCGACCGCACCAGTTGCCGCACCACCGCGATCCACGCCACATCGAGCACCAGTTGCCGCGCGCCTGGCGCCGCCGGCAGGATCTGCACGCGGCCGCCTTCGGTCGCCACCAGCCGGCCAAAGGCAAAGCGGCCGACGGGGCGCGGCACCAGCACGTCGCGGTTGATCGCCTTGCCGAAATCCTCGGGCGCCAGCGTTTCGGCCCATAGCGCGTCGCCGGCGCGGTAATCGCCCTGCGCCACCTCGACGATGATGCCGACCATGGTGCTGGCCGGCGACGGCGGCAGCAAGGTTATCGGCTTGCGCGGTGCCGTGACGCCGTCGCTCGATATCAGCGCCGCCACCGGCAATTCGAAGCGATCGGGCAGGGTGACGAGGTCCGCCGCATCGACCTCCAGCGCCCCGGCGATGCGGTTGAGCCAGCCGACTGACACAGTGCGCGTGCCGGTTTCGAGCCGCCCGATGGTCTGGGCGGTGGTCGGCGGCGTGCAGCGTTCCGCCACGTCGTGCAGCGTCAGCCCCTTGGCCTTTCGAACTTCGCGGATACGCGTCAGCATGGTGGCAATCTCTGGTTGAATTTGAACCGTTGCGGTTCTCTCTGTCCTACAGTTTGCAATTCATGGCAAGTGATTCCTAGGCTCGCAAGGAGAAAACGAACCATGAAGGCTCAAAAACGTCCAATCCGGCCCGATGATGTCGCGCCGGAGCCGATGAACCGGCTGCTGGCCCAGCGCCGCCTCGCCCCCGCCGATGCCATCGATCGGCTGAATGTGACGGTCAATCTGGCCGAATCACCGCTCGCCTGGCTGGCGCGGCGCGGGATGGTCACCCCGGCGCAATTCCACGCCAGCGAGCGGCTGCGGCATGATTTCATGGTGGCAGGGCAGGCGCCGCGCGTCACCATGCGCTGGGATCCGGCGCCGGTCAGTCGCAGCGCGGCCCAGGATTTCGACCCGACAACGGCGCAGATCAGCGCGCGCCAGCGCTTCGATGCCGCGGTTGCCGCCGTCGGCCCCGGCCTCACCGACGTGCTGTGGCGGGTGATCTGCCTTGGCGAGGGCCTCGAAACCGCCGAACGCGCGCTGGGCTGGCCGAATCGCGCCGGAAAATTGGTGCTCAAGCTGGCACTCGATCGCCTCGTCGCGCATTACGGCATCAGTTGAGCCTGGAAGGAATTGCGATGCGTCTGTTACCCGTTCTGTTGCTGCTGCCTGCCCTTGCTGCCTGCGCCGGCAACGGCGAATCGATGGGCAAGATCGGCGGCGCCCCGCCAAAGCTGCTGATCACCACCCAGCTGCTGGCCCCCGGCGGCGAAGCGCTGGGCACCGCGACCTTGGCGCAGGAGTCCGACGGCGTGAAGGTGACGGCGCAAGTGTCGGGTCTGCCCGCCGGCACCTATGCCATGCACCTCCACGCCGTCGGCAAATGCGAGGGGCCGGGCTTCACCAGCGCCGGCGGCCATTTCAATCCGGCGCTTAAGCAGCACGGCAACCTCAATCCGGCCGGCGAACATTCGGGCGACCTGCCCAACATCGTCGTCGGCGACGGTCGCAAGGGCAGTCTCGATGCGCTGCGGTCGGGGCTGCGGCTGGTCGATGGCGATGCGCCGCTGCTCGATGCCGATGGCGCGGCGGTGGTGCTCCACGCGCAGCCCGATGATTACAAGACCGATCCGGCCGGCAATGCCGGCGCCCGCATCGCCTGCGGGGTCGTCGTCGCGAAATAAGGGAGCTTGCTGGGGCGACCGACGGGGATTGAACCCGCAACCTCCGGTACCACAAACCGGCGCTCTAACCAATTGAGCTACGGTCGCCACACAGGCCGGTGCCGATAGCGGAGGCGGGCGGCGGGTGCAAGCCCGCCGTCGCGCCGCTTTTCGGCTATCGCTGGCATCGCAGTTCATTTATTGCGCGATTGCGTAATTTTCCAAAGCTGTGAGTCCGCCATGTTTTTCGACGCCGCCGATTTCGACTCCCATGAGGCCGTGCATTTCGCCCATGACGCGGCGACCGGGCTTTGCGCCATCATCGCCGTGCATTCGACGCACCTCGGCCCGGCGGCCGGCGGCTGCCGCTGGTGGGCCTATGCCGATGACGCGGCGGCGCTGACCGATGCGCTGCGCCTGTCGCGCGGCATGAGTTACAAGAACGCGCTGGCGGGCCTGCCGATGGGCGGCGGCAAGGCGGTGATCCTGAAATCCGATGCTGCGCCGAAATCCGAGGCGCTGCTCGAAGCCTTTGGCCGCGAGGTCGAAAGCCTGAATGGCCGCTATGTGACGGCCGAAGACGTCGGCATTTCGGTCGCCGAC
The DNA here is from genome assembly GCA_031412175.1 of Alphaproteobacteria bacterium. GTDB lineage: Bacteria > Pseudomonadota > Alphaproteobacteria > Sphingomonadales > Sphingomonadaceae > Sandarakinorhabdus. Next base: position 3,033 of record JANOCM010000186.1, on the reverse strand, counting down.
ATGCAGGTCGCGGCGCGCCGCACCCGCCATGTCACCGGCTTGCCGGTCGCCGGCGGTGCCGCCGGCGGCAACCCGGGGCCGTTGACCGCCGAAGGCGTGTTCGTCGGCATGCGCGCTGCGGTCGCGCACAAGCTCGGCAAAGCGTCGTTCGCGGGCGTCCATGTCGCCATCCAGGGCCTCGGCAGCGTCGGCGGCGCGCTGGCAGAAAAGCTGACGGTCGCCGGCGCGGTGCTGACGCTCGCCGACATCGATGCGGCGCGGGCGCGGGCCTATGCGGCGCGGCTCGGCGCCACCGCCGTGCCGGTGGCCGATATCGCCACCGTTGCCGCCGATGTGTTCAGCCCCAATGCGCTGGGTGCTGGCCTCGACGAGGCCACCATCGCGGGGCTGCAGGTCGCCATCGTCGCCGGCGCCGCCAACAACCAGCTGGCAACCCCGCACGATGGCGCCCGGCTGGCGGCGCGAGGGATCCTCTATGCCCCGGATTATGTCATCAACGCCGGCGGCATCATCAATGTCGTCGCGGAATATCTGGGTCAGGGTAACGCTGCCTCGGTCGCGCACGCCATTGCCGCGATCGAGGGCCGGCTGGCCGACATCTTCATCGAAGCCGACCGCAGCGGCACGCCGACCGATGTGGTCGCCGATGCGATGGCACGGCGATTGATCGGGCGCGGCTGACAAGGCGTTGAGGGCTTCAGGGAGACGCAACCGACCTTTAACAAGCCTATTCCGGTCGGAAATCGCCGCACTTGTAGAAATAATAGCGATCAAAAGGCCGCAAGACGCGTCGCCCGTCGGCGGTACGACTATTGGCATACTGCACAAACGGCGTCCGCCAGACCAAATGGGTCGCGCCCGGGATTTCGTTGATGAGTATCAGAAGATCCAGGTCGGGCAACGCGGCGCAAACTGCTTGAAGTTGTGCCCGCGATATGGGTCCCGTCGCTGCAGGATCAACCTTATGGACTATTGGGGCGCCCTCAGCGGCAGGTATGAACTCCGTGGTATTTAAATGAGAGAGCGGTAAGCCCCGTCGGTAAAATTCAAGTGCGGTATCCCGGTAAAAAAGTGCGCCGGCGCCTTGGACTACCGAGTAATAACTAGGGATCTGGAAATCCAGCCACAAAAATTCGACGCCGTCTTCCCAGTAAATATGTCGGGATCTCTCAATCAAGGTGCTGATATTGTCTGGTACAGATCGACGCTTTTCGATGAATTGCTGCCGCTGCGATCGCTGGTCATAATTTACTAAGCAGGAGGCAATGGTGAAAGTAAGTAAGAATATCGCCAGTTTTCGCCTCTCACAATAGAACAACCAGGCTGCAACTAGAGTCATCAGAGTGGCTCCGGTATTCAGGAACCAATTCCGCTGAAGCGCAAGATAAGTCAATCGTGTCGAAATCTGCACCCAAGACAACTCGATCAGTAAAAACCCGACAACAAGAGCGACAGCAAATGTCACCAACTCGGCAGGGCGTGACAGCGGATCGCTTGGCCGCTGCAAAATTATGAATATGCCGATTGTTACTATAATTGGTGCGGCCAGCATGATAGCCGGCGGGAAGAAACAAGAAGCAGCAAAAACTATGATGCCAAAGCTGAGATAGCAGCGATATGGATCTGTCCGTCTAAAGGCTCGCAACAACAGCAGGCCCGTGAGCAAGTTTATCACATAGCCAAGTAACCAAGTCGCCCGCGCGAACTGCACGTCCAGAATGAATTGATTGTGCAGCCATGCGCCTCCCACCAAGGCTAGCACCAAGCCCGCGGAAGCGACGGCTACAACCGGCCACAGCAACCCCCGCTCGACCGATGGGGCTTGCCGAAAGATCAGCATTACCAACACCGTCTGGGCAGTGAGTCGTGATAAATCTGAAGGCGACCACCCTGAAATCAATGTAACCCTGTTGTATTGGGCGACGATATCCCACCAATCTCCGTCAATGCGTTGTGTAAGCCTGACAAATGGCTCAACTTCGGCAAGCGTGAGACAAACTACGGCGATTAATGACGCTGGTACAAGGAGCCACAAAGACCGCCGATCGCGTGTAGCCAATAAAAAGACTATGCCTATACCCGGCAAGGCCATGAGCGGATGAATCATGAGCGCAATGCCGAGCGCCAGTGTCGATCGCCACCAGGTGGATTTCATCGCGGATGTGATCGAGCATAGGACAAGCGCTTCGGCAAAGATGCGTGGCGTTTGAAAGGGCTCGGCATAGTGGAATGCGGATAGGCCGCTGTAGGTCGAGGGTAAGATTATTATTGCCGCTAACGCGATCGAGCGTTCTAGCGTGGACTTTGTTATTAAGCTCACAAAAAACAGTGATGCACAAATCCAGCAGAGTTGTCCGGCAATCGAGAGCAAGAAATTCGTGATCTCTATATCGAAAAGGCCCAAAACCCCTGACAGCAAATATCCATAGACAGTGAAACTGTCTTGGGAGCCATAACGAAAAAGCAGGTCATTTTCCAGCCCGGGGCCTAGTCGGGCTAGCGCCTGTACCATATATATACGCGAATCATGGATAATGCCCGGATAGGGCCGAGAGGCCAACCAGAGGGCAAGCAGGACTGCCGCTGCAAAAACCTTGCCCCCTGTTGTTGTGATCTCCGGAGCCGCTGTGGTTGCATGCTTCACACCGTGGTCAGTCATATTTGGTCCGCGTCCGTTCATCCTTGTGCATACACGAATGCTCTGATCGCTGTTGCCGACTGATCGTTGCTACTACGTAAGGGTGCGGTCGGAGAAGGGACGAAGTCGAGCGGCGGCTACCTAGTTCAATAGTCTCTCTTCCACCGCAAGTTCGCACTCGTCCCGCCCAGGGTCGCCACTTCCTATAGTATCTAAAGCGACCGGGTCAGCGACACTTCGATATTCGTCGCCGTGTAGCCCTGGGCGTCGGTGGCCAGCTCCACATAGACGCTGCGGCCGATGTACTGGCCGGCCGCCACCGCCGTCTTCCTTCCGCGCGTCGTGTCGGCGGGCAGGATGCGCAGCCGGTCGATGCCCAGCCCCTTGCGGACGGC
>JANOCM010000185.1:0-2570 GCA_031412175.1 Alphaproteobacteria bacterium | reverse complement strand
CACGAGATCGTAGAGCGCCCGCAAATCGGCCTCGCTGACCGGAGCATCGGTCCAGCCATAATGCGTGCGGGCTTCGCGAAACAGCAGGTCGAGCGCGGCGGCGTCGAGCGTAGTAGCGGACATGATGTTCCTTCAGATCGCCCGGACGTCGGTGACTTCGGGCACATAATATTTGAGCAGCGATTCGATACCCATCTTGAGTGTCGCCGTCGAGGACGGGCAGCCGGCACAGGCGCCCTGCATCTCGAGGAACACCGTGCCCTTGTTGAAACCGCGATAGACGATATCGCCGCCATCGCCGGCGACCTGCGGCCGGATGCGGGTGTCGATCAATTCGTTGATCTGGGCGACGATCTCGGCGTCTTCGGGATCATCGTTGATCACCGGGCCGCTGGCGGCGCCTGAAGATCCTGGCGTGAACAGCGGCGCGCCCGAGCTGAAATGGTCGACGAGCACGCCGAGCACCTGGGTCTTGAGCTCGGCCCAGTCGGCCGAGCCTTCCGCCTTGGTGACGCTGATGAAGTCGCTGCCGAAAAACACGCCCGAGACGTCGCCGAGGCCGAACAGCGCGCTGGCGAGCGGTGACGCTTCGGCGGCTTCCGGGGTCGCGAAATCGGTGGTGCCGCCATCGGTGACGCTGCGGCCGGGCCGGAACATCAGCGTGGCGGGATTGGGGGTGCGTTCGGTTTCGATGAACATCGCTGGGCCTCGGGGGATGACGTGACGCCGATGTGGCGGGTTCCCCCGGCTGAATCAAGGCAAAACACGACAAATTTCATCGCGTTTCGGTCAGGTCAGCGATTCGAGCCGTTCGGCCTCGAGCCCGCCGGGCACGATGATGACGACACACGGCAGCTGCCCGGCGCGTTCGCCGGTAAAGAAGCTGATCAACGGCCCCGGCGCGCCGCGCGACGCCGCCCCCAGCACCAGCGCGCGCACCCGCGCATCACCGCGGACATGATCGAAGATCATCGGTGCTGCCTCGCCTTCGAGGATCAGCGTCGTCGGTCGCACGCCCGATAGCGCCTCGGCCTCGTCGGCGAGCGCCGCCAGCAGCGCGGTCGCTTCCTCGTGCGCCTCGGCGGCCATCGCCTCCTGCACGGCGCCCCATTGCATGAATTCCGGCGGTGCGATGACATGCACCAGCGCCACCCGCGCCCCGACATGGCTGGCGCGCAACGCCGCAAAACGCAGCGCGACACGGCTTTCGTCGCTCTGGTCGATGACGACCAGGTAAGTCGGCGCGGTTTCCATCACCGCAGAGGTTACAGGCAAAGCCGCGTCCGGCAAAGCCCGCCGCTTGCTGCGCAGTCGTGCGGTGATTATTCTGGGCGCAACGAGGGAGCGGCGATGGCAAATGCCCCGAACAAGACGCAGGCGACCGGCGCGGATGTCGACGCCTTTGTTGCCGCCGTCGCCGATCCCGGCCAGCGTGCCGATGCTGCGCTGCTGTGCGACCTGATGCAGCGGCTGTCGGGCGAACCGCCGGTGCTATGGGGCCCGTCGATCGTCGGTTTCGGGCGCTATCGCTATCGCTACGACAGCGGCCGCGAGGGCGAGATGTGCCGGATCGGCTTTTCGCCGCGCAAGGGCCAGACGGTCCTGTATCTGCTCGATGGCTATGGCGACCACGCCGCCGAACTCGCTAAACTCGGCAAGCACAAGACCGGCAAGTCGTGCCTGTATGTCCGTCGGCTCGCCGATATCGACCTCGCCGTGCTTGAAACGATGATTGCCGGCTCGCTCGCCTGGATGGCGCAGAAATATCCGGCTCAGAGTTGATTTCAGTCAAGGTGTAACAGGGCCTCCGGCGGTTGGGGCCGCAGGCCCCAAACCCCAATTCGATAGTGCCGGCGGCAACACGCCGGTTGCCGCGATATGCGCGACGGAATGGGGCCAGCGGCCCCTGCCGCCGGAGGCTCTTCAAACTCTCCCGCTCGCCACAGGCGTAATCGATCCTAGGCCTGATCGGGCGTCTTGCCCGACTGCCACGCAGGTTCGCCGGCGAAGCGAATGGCGGGGGCGATATGGTGGCCGCCGTCGCTGTCGGTGACAATCAACCCCGATCGCGCCAGCCCGTCAATGAGATCGCGTACCGGCGCAAAGGCGACATCGCGGCCGTGGAACCAGTCGGTCCATTCGGCCTGGCTGCGGGTCGCGAAGGTCTGGCCAAGAAACGCCCGCAGTGGCGCCTGCGCCGGCCCGGCCTCGGCCTCCGCAAGCGGTATCAGGTCGGGCCGGCCGAGATCGGTGAGCAGGGTGCGGGCGAATTTCGCTTCGCGCCCGCACAGCACGATATGGCGGCCATCGGCGCAGGCATAGACATTGTAAAAGGCAGCGCCACCCAGTGACCGCTGTTCGGCCGATCGCGGCGCGGCGCCGCCGGCGATGGCGAGCCCGGCGATGTGCGCGCTCCACGGTAGCAGCGTGTCGAGCATGGCGATGTCGATATAGTCGCCGCGCCCGGTGCGCGCCCGGCCGATCAGCGCCATCAGCACGGCGGCGAGGCCGGTCAGCCCCGCGGTCATGTCCGAAGCGGGAACCCCCGGGACCACCGGCGTACCGTCGGG
>JANOCM010000184.1:0-1964 GCA_031412175.1 Alphaproteobacteria bacterium | reverse complement strand
CGCCCGGTCCATTCCTCCGCGCTCTATGCCCCGGCGCCGAGCGCCTTGAGCTCGGCGAGCAGGTCGAGCGCCTCGCGCGGGGTGATCGCATCGGGGTCGATTGCGGCGAGCCGGTCGCGGAGCTGGTCGCCCACCGGCTCGGGCGGTGCCGCCCCGAACAGCGGCAAGTCGCCAAGCCCCGCTGCAATGCCGCCGGTCTTGTCGCGATTGGCTTCCAGCCGCGACAGCACGCCCCTGGCGCGCGCCAGCACCTGGGCCGGAACGCCCGCCAGCCGGGCAACGGCAAGGCCATAGCTTTTGTCGGCGGCGCCGGGGCGGACTTCGTGGAGGAAAACCAGCTCGCCCTTCCATTCGCGCGCCGCGACGGTGACGGTGGTGAGGCTGCGCAAGCGGTCCTTCAACTGGACGAGCTCGTGATAATGGGTGGCGAACAGGCAACGGCACTGCAGGTCGTCATGCACCGCCTCGAGCACCGCCCAGGCGATGGCGAGGCCGTCATAGGTCGAGGTGCCGCGCCCGACCTCGTCGAGGATGACGAGGCTGCGGTCGGTGGCGCCCGACAGGATTGCCGCCGTCTCGACCATTTCGACCATGAAGGTGCTGCGGCCCTGGGCGAGGTCGTCGGCGGCACCGACCCGGCTGAACAGCCGGTCGACGACGCCGATATGCGCGGCGCGCGCCGGCACGAAGCTGCCGGCCTGGGCGAGCACGGCGATCAGCGCGTTCTGGCGCAGGAAGGTCGATTTGCCCGCCATGTTGGGCCCGGTGACCAGCCACAACCGGGCGTCGGCGCTCAGGTTGCAATCGTTGGCGACGAACTGCCCCCTGTTGGCCTTGACCGCCGCCTCGACGACCGGGTGGCGGCCGCCCTCGATATGGAAGGCCGCGGTGCCGTCGACGACCGGCCGCACCCAGTTTTCGGTGGCCGCCAACTCGGCGAGGGCCGCGGCTACGTCGAGCCGGGCCAGCGCCGCCGCCGTTTCGGCGATGGCTTGCGTGTCGGCAAGGATTGCGCCGCGCATTTCCTCCAGATGCGCCGCCTCCGCCGCCAGCGCATGATCGCCGGCCTGGGCGATCGTCGCTGCCAGCGCCGCCAGATCGACGCTGCCGAAGCGCACGACGCCGGCGAGCGTCTGGCGGTGGATCAGCCCCGAATCGGCGCGCATCAGCGGATCGGCGAATTTGGCGGCGACCTCGATATGATAGCCGAGGACGCCGTTGTGGCGGATCTTGAGCGCCGAAACGCCGGTCTGCGCGCGCAATTTGGTTTCCAGCGCGATCACCGCGCTGCGGCCGTCGCGAGCGGTTTCGCGCAAGGCGTCGAGCGCTGCGTCATAGCCCGGCGCGATGCTGCCGCCCGCGCTGGCGTCGATCGGCGGTTCCGGCACCAGCGCGCGGCGCAGCGCCTCGACAAGGCCGCCATGCGCGCCGATGCGGGCGAGGGTGGCGGTCAGCAGCGGCGGGGTGGCGAGGCTGGGGGCGCCGAGCGCCGCCTTCAGCGCCAGTGCCAGCGCCAGGCCGTCGCGCATCTGGGCGAGGTCGCGCGGGCCCCAGCGGCCGACCGCGAGCCGGCCGAGGGCGCGCGCCACATCGGGCATAGCGGCGAGCGCCTCGCGGCTGCGCGCCCGCAGCACGCCGCCATCGCAGAACCAGGCGACGAATTCGAGCCGGTCGGCGATGGCCGCGGCGTCGGTCAGCGGGGCGGCGAGGTCGCCGGCGAGCAGCCGCGCCCCGCCGGCGGTGACGGTCCGGTCGATGCACGCCTCCAGGCTGCCGGCGCGGCCGCCGCCGGCACCGCGGGCGAGCTCGAGGCTGGTGCGCGTTGCCGCGTCGATCGCCATGGTGCTGCCCGGCTGCTCGGGGCGCGGTGGCCCGAGCAGTGGCACCGCGCCCTTGGCGGTCGCATCGACATAGGCGAGCAGCGCGCCGGCGGCGGCGATCTCGGCCGGCGAGAATGCCCCGAA
>JANOCM010000183.1:0-1709 GCA_031412175.1 Alphaproteobacteria bacterium | reverse complement strand
GGCGCGTCTTCGGTGTGATAGCGGCGGCCGTGCTCGGCGATCAGGCTGCTCAGCCGCGCCAGTTCGGCGGCGGCAAGGTCGTCGGTCAGGTCGTCGGGCAGCGGGTCCATGCCAGCGGCGATAGCATCACCACAGCGTCGTCGCCAAGCCGCGGCCTACCAGTTGCAGCCCAGCGACAGGTTCGTGCCGTTCGACTTCACCACGCGCACATCCTCGGCCTTCACCCCGTTGCGGACCTCGACATGGATATTGTCGAGATCGGGAACGCCGTCCTTGTGGAACACCAGCTTGAAGCGGCGCTGGCTGAGCAGCAGCGCCTCGTCGAGCGGCTTGCATTCGGTCGACTTGGTCAGTCGCAGCCCGACGAGCATGCCGTCGGCGTCATAAAGCTCGTCATAGCCGACTTCGACCTCGATGGTGTCCTTGCCCGCGAGCGCCGGGCATTCGGCCTTGACCGCGGCGCATTTGACCTCGGTTTCCGGCTCCTCCGGCCAGCGCGGCACCGGGGGTGAATTCGAACGGCGCCGCCCAAGACGGCACTGCCAGCCCCGCGGCCATCACGGCCATCCACAGCTTCGTCATCCCCGTCCCTCCCGCATGGGCACCATAGCGCAGAACGGCGGCAATTGACACGCGGGCGCCGGCTCGTCCTACTCGCTGCCATGAACCCGCTTTACGCCAGCCTGCCGACGACGATTTTCGAAACCATGTCGGCGCGGGCGCGGGCGACCGGCGCCATCAACCTTGGCCAGGGCTTTCCCGATTCGGGGTGGCCGCAGGATGTGCTCGACACGGCGGCGACGGCGCTGCTCAGGGGCTATAACCAGTATCCACCCATGGCCGGCACGCCCGATTTGCGCCGCGCCATCGCCGACCATTATCGCGCCCATCAGAATGTCGATCTCCACTGGGAAAGCGAGATCACCGTCACCTCGGGCGCCACCGAGGCGCTGGCGGCGGCGCTGCTGGCGCTGATCACGCCCGGCGACGAGGTGGTGCTGTTCCAGCCGCTCTACGATGCCTATCTGCCGCTCGTCCGTCGCGCCGGCGGGGTGCCGCGCCTGATCCGGCTGGCGCCGCCGCACTGGCAGTTCAGCGCCGCCGATCTCGAAGCCGCCTTCACCCCCAGAACCCGGGTGGTGCTGATCAACAACCCGCTCAACCCCTCGGCGTCGACCTTCGATCGCGCCAGCCTCGAACGGCTGGCGGACTTCGCCGTCGCCCATGATGCCGTCGTCATCAGCGACGAAGTCTGGGAACATGTCGTCTTCGATGGCGCTACTCACACGAGCGTCCTCGCAATACCCGCGTTGCGAAACCGCGCCGTCAAGATCGGGTCGGGCGGCAAGATCTTTGCGCTGACCGGGTGGAAGGTCGGCTGGCTGTGCGCCGCCCCTGCCCTCACCCGCGCGCTTGCCCGCTCGCACCAGTTCCTCACCTTCACGACACCGCCCAATCTCCAGGCCGGCATCGCGCACGGGCTGGGCAAGGATGCCGGCTGGTTTGCCGCGATGCGCGCCGGCTTCCAGCGCTCGCGCGACCGGCTCGTCACCGGCCTCACCGCCGCCGGCTATGCGATGCTGCCCAGCGCCGGCAGCTATTTCGTCTCGATCGACCTTGCTGCCTCGGGCATCGACCACGGCGATGTCGAGGTTGCCGACCGGCTGATCGGTGCCGGCGTCGCGACCATCCCGGTGTCGGCTTTCTAT
>JANOCM010000182.1:0-5318 GCA_031412175.1 Alphaproteobacteria bacterium | reverse complement strand
CCGCACGGCCATTTCGAGGTCATTCTCGACAATGTTCGCGTGCCGGTCGGCAACATGATCCTGGGCGAAGGCAAGGGCTTCGAGATCGCGCAAGGGCGCCTTGGCCCGGGCCGCATCCATCACTGCATGCGCAGCATCGGCGCTGCCGAGCGCGCGCTCGAAAAGATGGTCAAGCGGCTGAAATCGCGTGTCGCGTTCGGCAAGCCGATCAGCGAGCACAGCCTGTGGCACGAACGCATCGCCGATTCGCGCATCGCCATTGAACAGTCGCGGCTGCTGACGCTGAAGGCCGCGTACATGATGGACACCGTCGGCAACAAGGCGGCCGCCAACGAGATCGCGATGATCAAGGTCGTCGCGCCGAACATGAGCTGCCTGATCCACGACCACGCCATCCAGGCACACGGCGGCGGCGGTGTTTGCCAGGATTACGGGCTGGCTTCGGGCTATGCCGGGCAGCGGACGTTGCGGCTGGCCGATGGTCCGGATGAGGTGCATCGCCAGGCAATCGCGAAGAACGAGCTGCGGCGGTACAATTAGTCTCAGCGCCGCGCGCGCGTAGCGAGGGGATTGCGCAGTAATCGCTTGGCTACGCGCCCCCGGCCTTCGCCGGGGCAGACTGGCGCAAGACCGGCCAGCGCGGCGGCCAACCACGCTGGCCGATCGCGTCTGACGTGTGCCGCGGCTTTGCCGCGGCCTGCTCTTCCTTCCTGTCATCCCGGCGCAGGCCGGGACCCATGAACTACAGGCTGTCGGCACGTATGCGCTGCCATCGGCATGGCCGGCGGGCCATGGGTCCCGGCGTTGACCTACGCTCGCCTTCGGCTCGCCGGGATGACAAGTAAAGCTTTACAACCCCTGCACGCCCGAATCCGGCTTGCACCCGCTGCCTGCCCCTGCTAACCGCCCCCTCCTACCGGACGGAGCAGCGCTTCGGACAAATGGCTGTGCGGCCATGGCGGAACTGGTAGACGCGCAACGTTGAGGTCGTTGTGGCCGAAAGGCCGTGGAAGTTCGAGTCTTCTTGGCCGCACCAGCCCCCCAAGCCGCCGCTACAGCCCCATCACCGACCGCGCGATGATCGTCCGCTGGATCTCGTTGGTGCCGCCGTAAATGCTCTGCGCCCTGGTCATCAGATAGTCCTCCACCGCCGGCACGATGAACGCCGGCAGGTCGGGCAGCGTTGCCGCCCAGCCGGGCCCGCGTTCGGGCAGTGACGGCGGCGCCAGCCCGCCGGCTAGATCGAGCCGCAATTCGGTGATCGCCTGTGCGGTTTCGGTGGCGAGAATCTTGATCAGCGACGCGACATCGCCGCCATCCTGGCGCAGCGCGCGTTCGACAAAGCCGTCGAGGCAGTCGACCGCGATCTCGGTTTCGGCGAGCCGGCGGCGGAAATCGGGGGTGTCGGCGTCGGGCTGGGCGGCCGCCAGCGCCCGCACCTGTGCCAGTGCAGCGCGTTTTTCGGCGACATGAGCATACCAGATGCGCTCGTTCGACAGCAGCTGCTTCGAATAGCTCCAGCCCTGGCCTTCCTCGCCGATCAGATTGGCGGCGGGCACGCGGACGTCATCGAAGGTAACTTCGGCGAGGTGGTGACGGCCGTCGATGGCGGTGATCGGACGCACCGTCACCCCCGGCGACGCGATTTCGATGCACAGGAACGAGATTCCGGCGCCGCCGCGCACGGCCTCGCCGGTGCGGACGAGGCAGAAAATCCAGTCGGCCCAGAAGCCGAGGCTGGTCCAGGTCTTGCGGCCGGTGACGATATAGTCGTCGCCGTCGCGGCGGGCGCGCGTCGAGAGCGAGGCAAGGTCGGATCCGGCGCCGGGTTCCGAATAGCCCTGCGCCCAGAAACTGCGCCCGGCGAGGATATCGGGCAGCCAGCGGCGCTGCTGTTCGGGGGTGCCAAAGGCAATGATGATCGGCGCGACATAGATCAGCCCCATCGGCACCACCGTCGGTGCCCCGGCACGGACATATTCGGCCTCGAACAGCCGCCGCTCGGCGATGCTCCAGCCCGGACCGCCGTGCTCCGCCGGCCAGTGCGGCGCCCCCCAGCCGCGCGCCGCCAGCGCCGCCTGCGAGCGAAGATGGTCGTCGCGGCCGAGCGTTTCGCCGGCATTCAGCCGCGCCAGCAGGTCCTGCGGATAATCACGCGCAAAGAAAACCGCGATGTCCGCACGCAGGCGGGTCAACTTGTCATCGTCATCCATCGCACCACGCCCCGATCTGCAGCCAGCGCCAGCCTATGCCATGCGCGCGCCGCTGGCGACGCGCATCTCCGTTGGTGTGGCGACCCGTGCCCGCGCCGGATACTGGCGGGATTGCGAGTGCACGCCGGCGATTTCCCAGCATGGCCGCCATCTGCTAGAGTTCGTTCCGGGGAGCATTGTCATGCGCAGGCAGGCCATTTGCATCGCTGCTGTCGCCGCTGTCGTTGCGCTGGCGCCCGCCGGCCGCGGCGTAATTGCCGCCGATCACCTCGACGCGCCGACGCGGACCGATGCTGCCGTCGACCCGACGCCCGACATTCCAGCCGACATTGCCGATGTTTATGCCTGGCATACCGCCACGAAAGTCATCATCGCGGTCAGCTTTGCGGGGCCGGGCCCGGCGGCGCGGCCGGCGACCTATGACCGCGATGTGCTCTACACGATCAACATTGCAAACGGACCGGTGAAGACCAAGCCCAGCTTTGCCATCAAATATCGCTTCGGAGTCGACCGCTCGGGCGGCACGCCGCGCTATGGCGTGCAGGTCACCGGGGCGCCGGGCACCAGTGGCGCCATCACCGGCCCGGTGGAAACCCGGCTGGAAAAAGATGGCGTGATCGCCCGCGCCGGGCTGTTCGACGACCCGTTCATCTTCGACTTACAGGGCTTTCGCGCGACGCGGAGCAGCGGCGTGCTGCAGTTCAACAACCAGCGCGATTTCTTTGCCGGCACCAATTTGACCGTGTTCATCATCGAAATCCCGCGCGATCGCATCGAAAACGAGGACAATCCGATCGGGATCTGGGCAACCAGCGCGCGTTTCGGCGGGAATCTGTGATGGCGGCGCGGGCGATCCTGCTGGCCGCCACCGCCGCGCTCACGCTGGCCGGGTGCAACAATTCGGGGCAAAGCGCGGCGCCGGGCGGCACCGGCACGGTAACGCCGACGCCTTCACCAAGTCCAACACCCACGCCAACGCCAACGCCAACGCCCACCGTTGCGTACGATGTGCTGCCCTGCCTGTACCAGACGGTGCCCGGCACCGGCGGCATCACGGTGTCCGGCCTCGTGCTGCCCGACACGCTGACCATCAACCTGGCGGCGCCATCGGGCTTTCCCAACGGCCGGCGGCTGGAGGATCAGGTCGTCGACCTGACGCTGGCAGTGATTTTTCTCGATCTGACGCGGACAAGCGTGCGGACCCTGGCCGATATTCCGCTCGATCCCGGCCGCAACGACCGGGTGTTCCGCAGCGATTTCCCCTATTTCGCCACGCCCAACAGCGTGCCGGAACCGCAAAACCAGGGCGGCAGCGCCTTTGATTTCCGCACCGATCCCGATTCGGCGTTCACCCGCGTCGATCGCATGGGCATGCCGGCGGTGGCGACGGCGCTGATTCCGTCGTCGCGCAAGATCGCATACAACGATGCCGACCCGGCCGATGACGCGCGCGGCGACTATGTTGCCGATATCGTCGGTGATCTGGAGGTGCTGACCAACGCGCTCGCCGATGATTTCATCGCGCTGGGCCTGCCGATATGCGCGCGCAGGAAATAGCGATCGCTGGAAAAATGCCTGTGTGGTGGCGCCTGGTGGCGCTGTTCGTGGTGGCCGGGCTGGTGGTTTTTGCCGTCGACCGCTGGCGCGACCCGCCGCAGCCGGCGGCACCGGTGGCCGGCCGGCACGCCTATGGCCCGCGCAGCTATGCCGAGGCGCTGGCGGCGGCCGATGCCGCGGTGGCGCTGGGGCGTGATCGCGTCGCGCGGGAACAGCACGAATGGCTGAACCAGGAGATGCTGGCGCGGGCGCTGCTGCGGCGGGCACGGCTGACCGGGTCGTTCGATGACCTGGCGGGCGCCGATGCAGCGGCCACGCAGGGGCTGGCCGATGCGCCGCCGGCAGCCGGGCCGTTCCTGACCGGCGCCATCGCCGCGCTGGCGGTGCACCGGCTGGCGCCGGTCGAGGACCTGTTGCGAAGGTTCGATGCCGCCGTGGTGCCGAATGATATCGGCGATCGTGCCGAAGCGGCGGCGCTGTCGGGTGATCTGGCGTTTTATTCGGGGCGCTATGCCGATGCGGCGGCGGCCTATGCGCGGTCGGCCAGGCTGGAAAATGGCGGTGGCGCGGCGGTGCGCCAGGCGGTGCTGGCGCGGGCGCGCGGTGACCTGGTGGCGGCGGACGCGGCGCTGCGACGGGCGATCGGCCCGGCGCCGGGTCGGCAGGGGCATGCCACGCTGCTGTTGCAGCGCGGCGGCGTGGCGCTGGCGGCGGGGCGCTGGGCCGATGCGACGGCGTTGTTCGCCGAAGCCGAGCGGGTTTTCCCCGGCTGGTGGCTGGTCGCGGCGCATCGCGCGCAGCTGCTGGCGGCCAATGGTGACCTGGCGGCGGCGGATCGTGCCTATCGCGCCATCATCGGCCGCACCGCGCAAGCCGATCCGGTGGTCGTCGATGCGCTGGCGGCGCTGTGTTTCGAACGCGGCGACCTGGCGGAAGGGCGGGTCTGGGCGGCGCAATCGGGAGCAATCTGGGATCAGCGGCTGCTGCAACTGCCCGAAGCCAGCTATGGCCATGCCGCCGAACACGCGCTGGCGGTGGGCGATCCGGTGAAGGCGCTCGACCTGGCGCGCAAGAATGTGGCGGCGCGGCCCTATGGCGATGCCCAGCTGCTGCTGGCGACGGCACAGCTTGCCAATGGTGATGCCGAGGCGGCGGTGGCGACTGTCGAGGCCGTGCAGGCGAGCGGCTGGCGCAGCGCGGCGCAATATGTGGTGCTCGCCGATGCATTGGCGCTACTCGAACGCGGGGCGGAGGCCGATGCGGCGCGCGCGACGGCGGTGGCGATCAACCCGCATGCGCTCGATTCGGGCACCGCGCTGCTGTGGTTCGGGGTGCATTGAGGCGGCTTTTGTGGCTGCTGGCGGTGCCAGTGGCGGCGCACCCATCGCGAACCGCCGGATTTGCATCGGATTGCAAGGGGTTTTCCGCTCTGCGGAGCGCCCTTTGCAGCGCCTGGCCATCGTCTGGCGGGTGATTTCGGCGCAGTTGCCGCCGCATTTCGTGGTGTTTCCGTCGTAGAACTGTGGGGAAATGCAGGGGAAATGCGGG
>JANOCM010000181.1:0-7909 GCA_031412175.1 Alphaproteobacteria bacterium | reverse complement strand
CGGCGTTTTGATGTCATCCCGGGCTTGACCCGGGACCCAGTTGTCCATGCGTGAAAGAAGAGAAGAAAGCTGGGTCCCGGGTCAAGCCCGGGATGACGAGCCGGGAAGTTCAGGCACGCCACATGCCGCCAGCCAAGCATCGATAGCGTCATAATCCGCCGGCGGCCGCGTCGCATCGGCGGCATCGCCGCGTGGCACAAAAACGATCATCCCCTGCCGCGCCCGCGTCAGCAGCACGCGATAGGCGTTGCGGACATAATCGGCGCGCCCCAGCACATCGGCTTCGCCGTGGATGGCGTTCCAGCGCGTGCCGCGAAATTCGCGCGGTTCCCAACCGGCGCCGCGGCGCAGGTTGAGATCCCAGGCGACGCAGGTCCAATCGAGCTCCAACCCCTGCACGGCAAATTCGGTCGCGGCATCCTCGAGGCTGTTCGACGATCGCACATCCTCGGTCGGGTTGAGAAACCAGTTGCAGACGTCGATGTCGGCCTTGACGTAAATGCCCTCGGGCTTCAGCCGCAGCGCATTCGAGGAGGCGAGCAGCCCCGCGCGTTCGCCGGCGCGGCGCTTCTCGCGCAGCCAGCCGCGCGCCGCTGCGAGATCGCGGGTGCGCAGGATCGGGAAAGTGTCGGTCGCCGGCCGGACCGCCGCAGCGGCGCGCGCATCGGGGCCCAGCATGGCGGCGACATAGCCCGACACGACCTCGGCGCGGAACGAGCGCACCGAGACCGCAAGGTGCAGCGCCGGATCGGGCGCCGCCACGCGGTGGGCCAGATGCCAGCGCAAGCCGGCGTCGAGCCCCGAGCCCTCCGCCAGCAGATGCGGCGGCAGCTGCACCTGCCAGTGCGGCAGCTCGGCCTGCAACGCGCGCACCCATTCGGCGATGCCGGCCTCGCCGCGGTTGATTTCCTGGCCCTCGCCGATCAGGCAGAGGACGACGCACCAATCGGGGCGGCGATCCATCACCGACAGCAGGAACGCCGGCTCCGATTGATTGAAGCCCGCCTGGCCGCGCTTTTTGCGCATGAAGTCGGCGGTCATCGCCTGGTTCCAGGCGCGCTGCGCCTCGTCGAAGACGACGACATGTTCGGACGGGATCTGGTCCGGCGCGATGTACTCGTCACGGAAGTGATGGACATTCTGCACGAACTTGTCGGGCGAGCGCTCGGCGAGGTGGCGCGCATCGCCGGGCATCGGCCGGCCCTTGCGCGCCCGTACGTCGCGTTTCAGCGCTTCGCGCAGCACGTCGACAAGCGGGCCGTTGCCCGACAGGAAGGTCGCATCCTCGCCGATATCGCGCGCCATCCGCCCGCAGGCGATGTTGAGCCCCGCCAGCGTCTTGCCGGCACCGGGCACGCCGGTGACGAAACAGATCGCCTTGCCGCGCGTCGCCTTCATGTCGGCGACAACGGCTTCGATGGCAGCGGCGGTCAGCGTCAGATTCTCGGCGCCGGCTTCTGATCGCGAGATTTCGGTGACATCATGGCCGCGGTAGAGCGCTTCGGCAGCCTCGATGATGCTCGGCGTCGGGCGGTAGCTGCCGGCGGCCCAGTCGGTGGCGTCGAACGGTGGCGCATCGCCGGCGGCAACCATGCGGCGGATCGTCGGCAGCACGTCGCCGGGCGCCAACCGCACCGGGCTGTGGACGCGATCGGCGGCGTAGAAACCGAAGTCGAGCTGCTGCGGCGGTGCCTCGGTAGCGATCAGCAGCGGCACGATTGCCTTGTCATGGCTGGTGGCGTGGAAATTCTTCAGGTCGAGTGCATAGCCATGGACCTGTTCGATGGCGTGGCGCGGGAAATCGCGCTCACCGACCTTGTATTCGAGGACGAACACCAGGCCGCCGACGGTGATCACCGCGTCGGCGCGGCGCCCCATGCGCGGAATGGCGTATTCGAGGAAGACATGCGCGTCCGGAAGCGCGGCGGCGATCGCCTGCAACTGGGCGATTTCGGTGAGCCACGCACCCTTCTGCGCCGCCTCCACCGGGAAGTTCAAGGCAGCAGCGAGCGCGCCGAAGACTGCCATCGGGTCGGCCGCCGCGAAATCGGCGCCGCTCGCATCGAAATAGGCTCGCCCCATGCGACCTGGTGCCAGGTCGCTTGCCCGCCGACAAGCCGACGGCGAGACCATTCCGGCACGAATATCGCAGCGGCGGGGCGACCCCGCCGCCGCACACCCGCCCGCTAGAACAGTTTGTCGAACTGAACCTTGGCGCCCGCGTAGAAATAGCGGCCGACAGCGCTGACCGGCAGGCCGTTGCCGGCGGCGATGTCGGGCTGCTGATCGGTGAAATTGTTGACGCCGCCATACAGCGTGAAGCGCTTGCCGACGTCGTACGAAACCTGGACGTCGTGTTCCCAGCGTTCCTTGTACTCGAAAAAGCGCGGATCAGAGATATCGGGGTTGGCGGCGAGCTGGATCGTGGTGAAGCGCTGCGTCTCGCCCTGCCACGCGAGGCCATAGTTGACGCTCAAGGGCCCGCGCACCCAGGTCAGATCGAGATTGCCGATATAGCGCGGCCGATAGGTGCGGTTGCGCTGCTGTTCCGGAACGCCGCCGACCGCTGCGGTAAAGGTCAGGTCGTTCAGATAGCCGCCGACGAGGCGCAGGTTGAAGCTGCCGATCGCCGGCGACGCGGCAAAGCGATAGTTGAGCGCGACTTCGAGCCCCGAGGTGGTGAATTCGGCGACATTCTGCGCCGCCACCACAAAGCTGTTGATGAAGCCGGTGCCCGGCGCACGCGTGAAGCTGTTGCAGAAATCATTGTCGAGGCTGGGGGCATCGACGCAGAATTTGAACACCTCGTTGACCTCGGGGGTGTTGATCGCATCCTTGATCTTGATGTCATACCAGTCGGCGGTGAACGACAGGCCGGGGATGAAGCTGGGGCGCAGGACAACGCCGGCGGTCCAGGTCTTGGCGGTCTCCTCACGCAGATCGGGGTTGCCGCCGGTCAGCCCGGGCTGGCTGGTGCTTTGCTCGGGATCGGTCGCCGGGCTGAAATTGGCGATCTGCACGGGCGTCAGGCCGGCAGCGGTCAGCTGGGCCTGGCAATTGGCGGCGCGGAAGCTGGTGCCTTCGGCGATGAACGACGGGTCGCACGGATCGTCGAGGAACTGGAACGTGCCCTGCAGCGGGCTGAACAATTCGGTGATGTTGGGGGCGCGCACCGCCTGCGAATAGGTGCCGCGCAGCGTGACGTCGCTGATCGGCGACCAGGTACCGTTGACGTTCCAGGTCAGCGTCGTACCGATCGTCGAGTAATCGGAATAGCGAATGGCACCGCCGACCGACAGCGCCTTGAAGAAGGGCACGTCGGCGAGCAGCGGCACGTTGATTTCGCCGAACACTTCCTTGACGTTGAACGACCCGCTGCTGGGCAGGATCGCCGAGCCGCCATCGAAAAAGCCCTGCTGTTGGAGCGGATCGGGCGTTGATCGCGTCGATTCACGCCGATATTCGGCGCCGACGGCAAAGCCGATCGGGCCGCCGGGCAGATCGAAGAGGAAGCCGAGATCGCCCGACAGCGACCCGGACACGACATGCTGTTCGCTGCGCGCGCGGGTGATGGTGCGGGCAAAGGCGAAATCGAGCGCCGACTGGCTGGCGACATTCTCGCCAAGGATATTGAGCGGCACGCAGTCGCCGGGACGGAAGGTCAGCGGTGCCCCTGTCACGGGCACGCCGTTGATGGCGGCGACGCCGGCATAGTTGTTGGCATCGATGATGGTTTCGCCGGGCAGGTTGATGCGGCAAACCGGCTGGCCGTTGGGGCCCGCCACGGCATCGAGCGCGGCGAAATAGCGATCGGTGACGCGGTTGTTGCTGCCGAACACGGTCGAATCGGCGCGGCCGTAGACGTAGGAAATCTCGTAGCGGAGGTTGCCGCTGCGCTCGCCCTCGGTCAGCTTGCCGTCGAAGCCGATGACAGCGCGATAGGTGTCGCGCTCGGCGCGATCGGTGTTGACGCCGAGATCGAAATTGTCTCGGCTGACCAGCGCGCCATCGGGGGCGCCGGCGCCGAAGCGCTGCTGCAGATAGTAATTGTCGGGCGCCAGATAGGTGAAGAAATCGAACGACGGCTGCGACAGCGTTTCGGCATTGGTGCGGACATATTTGGCTTCGGCGAAAAAGCGTACCGCCGGGCTGAATTCATAGCTGGCCAGCAGGTTGAGGTTGTGGCGTTCGAGGTAAGGCGCGAAATCGCCGAAATAGCCGGCGGTCGGTGTATTGGACGTGCTGTTGACGGCGCGGCCACCGGTGCCGGGTAGCGCCGTGCCGCGATCATAGACGCGGCCGTCGCCATCGAAATCGGGAATACCGTCGAGATCGACATCGACGGCACCGTTGCGCGCGCTGTCGGCCCAGCTGACGTTGTTGTAGAGAATGCGGTCGGGCTGGCCGGGGATGTCGCTGGCGCCGCCGGTGGGGAACTGCGTCGGGTCCTGCAGCAGCTGGAAATTGTCGGCGGCGTTGCCGGTATAGCTGCGCTGACGTTCGTTGAAGCGATCCGACACATTGTATTCATAGCCGAAGGTGATGTTGCCGCGGCCATCGGCGAAATTCTTGCCGGCGATCACAGATCCGAAGCGGTTGCCGGCGTCGCCGCGTTCGGAAATGCCGACTTGGCCGCGCGCGCGCAGCCCTTCGAAATTGCGCTTGAGGACGAAATTGACCACCCCCGAGACGCCATCGGCGCCATAAATGGCCGAAACGCCACCGGTCAGGATGTCGACGCGCTCGACGAGGTCGATCGGGATGGTATTGACGTCGACCGAGTTTTCGCCCGGATAGGCGTTGACGTGGCGGCGGCCGTTGACGAGCACGAGCGTGCGTTCGGTGCCAAGGTTGCGCAGATCGAGCAGGTTGAGGCCGACAGACTGGAAAAAGGCGTTGGAGCCCGAATTCTGGCCGTTTGACAGCGAGCCGACCAGCGCTGGCGAATCGAGCAGGAAATCGGTGAGGTTGGTGTCACCCGACCGGGTAATGGTTTCTGCCGACAGCGTCTGCACCGGATTGGGCAGCGACAGTTCGGGGCGGTAGATGCGCGAGCCGGTGACGACGATGGTTTCGGCGGCGCCATCGGCAGATTCTGCGATTTCGGTGGCCGGGGCCTGTTGCGCCTGTGCAGCAACGGCAAGGCCGAGGGACGACGCACTGGCCAGCGTGGCCATCCGGAGCAGCTTGTTCATGTTACGCACTCGCAACTAACTGATAATATTGCGATGATTTCCGCAAGGCGGATGCATGTGCAAGCGCCGCCGGTGTCGCGACGGGCGCGCACCGGCGATTTTCAGTTTTGTGTGATAATTATAACACCGATGTTACGGCATGATAATAGTCGCGCAGCGTCTGTCGAGCCGTTGGCCGCTCAGGCGGCCTTCGGCGCACTCTCCATCACGCCCGCATCGACATGGTCGGCGAACTGCTCGAAATTGGCAATGAACATGCCGACCAGCGCCTTGGCCTTGGCGTCATAGGCGGCCTTGTCGGCCCAGGTGTCGCGCGGATTGAGGATCTTGCTGTCGACCCCGGGCACCGACACCGGCACCTGGAAGCCGAAATTGGGATCGGTGCGGAATTCGCCGATCTTCAGCGTGCCATCGAGCGCGGCGTTGAGCAGCGCGCGCGTCGCCTTGATCGGCATGCGTGAACCGGTGCCGCCGGTGCCGGCGCCGCCCCCCGTCCAGCCGGTGTTGACCAGCCAGACATCGACGCCGCCCCTGGCAATGCGTTCCTTGAGCAGATTGCCATAGACCGACGGGTGGCGCGGCATGAACGGTGCGCCGAAGCAGGTGCTGAACGTCGCATCGGGCTCGGTGACGCCGATCTCGGTGCCGGCAACGCGCGCCGTATAGCCCGACAGGAAATGATACATCGCCTGTTCGGGCGTCAGCTTCGAAATCGGCGGCAGGATGCCGAACGCATCGGCGGTCAGCATGATGACATTGTCGGGCACCGGGCCGAGATTGTCGTCACTGGCGTTGGGGATAAAGTCGATCGGGTACGACGCGCGGCTGTTTTCGGCGAGGGCATTGTCGTCGAGGTCGATCTCGCGGGTGACGGGATCGATGACGACGTTTTCGAGCACGGTGCCGAAACGCTGGGTGGTCGCGTAAATCTCGGGCTCGGCTTCGGCCGACAGGCGGATGACCTTGGCATAGCAGCCGCCTTCGAAATTGAAGACCGCGGTGTCGGACCAGCCATGCTCGTCATCGCCGATCAGCGTGCGGCTGGCATCGGCGCTGAGCGTCGTCTTGCCGGTGCCCGACAGGCCGAAGAACACCGCGGTGTCGCCCTTTGGCCCGATATTGGCCGAACAATGCATCGGCATGACGCCCTTCAGCGGCAGCAGATAGTTGAGGATCGAAAACACACTCTTCTTCATCTCGCCGGCATAGGCGGTGCCGCCGATGAGGATGGTCTTGCCTTCGAAATCCACCGCCACGATGGTTTCGCTGCGGCAGCCGTGGCGCGCCGGATCGGCCTTGAAACTCGGCAGGTCGATGATCGTGTATTCGGGCAGGAAATCGGCAAGCGCTGCCGCTTCGGGGCGCACCAGCAGCGTGCGGATGAACAGGCTGTGCCAGGCCTTTTCGGTGATGACGCGGACCTTGACGCGATGTTCGGGCTGCGAGCCGCCGAACAGATCCTGGACGAACAGGTGATCCCTGGCGGCAAGCGCGGCGGCGAAATCGGCCTTTACCGCTGCGAACTGTTCCGGGGTAATCGATTTGTTGGTCTTGCCCCACCAGATGCAGCCATCGGTGACGGCGTCGCGGACGATGAACTTGTCATTGGCGCTGCGGCCGGTGTGCTTGCCGGTTTCGACGACAAAGGCACCATGCTTCGACAGCAAACCCTCGCCGCGCTGCACGGCCAGTTCGATCAACGGCGCGGTGCCGAGGTTCCAATGCTGCTCGGCGGCCGTGGGATAACCCTGGGCTGCGAGGCCATGGTTCGAAACGATCGATGATGGCACGCGCCAATTCCTTTTTGCCACCGGCAGCGCGGGCTGCCGGGATGATGATGGCCGACGTTGCGACCGCGATCTCCCCGTACCGCGGCGCATAGCGAACGCATACGTATTCGTCAAAAGCGCAAGCGTTAATCGCCGGTGAAATGTGGGGACATCTTGCCATCGGCGCCGGCAAGCGCGACAACCCCCGCGATGTCCGGCAATGCCCCCACCATCGCGCTGGTCGACGATGACCGCAACATCCTCACCTCGGTGTCGATCGCGCTGCAGGCCGAGGGCTTTACCGTGCGGCTGTATTCCGACGGCGACACCGCGCTGAAGGCGCTGATCGACAATCCGCCCGACCTTGCCGTGCTCGACATCAAGATGCCGCGCATGGACGGCATGGAGGTGCTGCGCCGCCTGCGCGAGAAATCCGAGGTGCCGGTGATTTTCCTGACTTCGAAGGATACCGAGATCGACGAGGCATTGGGCCTTGCCATGGGTGCCGACGATTATATCGGCAAGCCGTTCAGCCAGCGGCTGCTGATCGAGCGCATCCGCGCCGTGCTGCGCCGTGTCGCCAACCGCAATGCCCCGCCGGCGGCGCCGGGGGAGGAACCCGCTGCCGAACCGATCATCCGCGGCCGGCTGACGATGGACCCGGCGCGCCACCGCGTAACCTGGGATGCCGGCGAAGGGCGGCGCGGCGACGTCGCGCTGACCGTCACCGAATTCATGATCCTCGAAACGCTCGCCAGCCGGCCGGGGTTCGTCAAATCGCGCGACCAGCTGATGGATGCGGCGTATCAGGACGATGTCTATGTCGACGATCGCACCATCGATTCGCACATCAAGCGGCTGCGCAAGAAATTCCGCGCCGTCGATCACGACTTCAAGGGCATAGAGACGCTCTATGGTGTCGGTTATCGCTTCAACGAGGATTAG
>JANOCM010000180.1:0-7041 GCA_031412175.1 Alphaproteobacteria bacterium | reverse complement strand
GTCATCGCCGAAAGCGGCACGCCGGTCTGGCGCGCGGCGGCCAGCGCCCGCCTTGCAATGCGGCCATTGTCGGATGCCTTCATCGCCGACTATCTTGATCGCGAAGGCGAAGCGGTGCTCGGCTGCGTCGGCTGCTATCGGATCGAGGGGTTGGGGGCACAATTGTTCACGCGGGTCGACGGCGACCAGTTCACGATCCGCGGGCTGCCGCTGCTGGCGCTGCTCGATTATCTGCGTGTCCGCGGGATCCTGGCATCATGACTGCCAAAGCCGCCGGCCCCCGCCTCAATCTCGGCGAAACGCCCTATGCCGAAGTCATCGGTGATCCGATCTACCAGTCGAAATCGCCGCTGATCCACAATTTCTGGCTGCAGAAATCCGGTGTCCGCGGCGAATATCGCGCCACCCGCGTGCGCGCCGATGGGCTGGCGCGCTATCTCGCTGATCGCCGTGACGATCCGGCGTGGCGCGGCTGCAATGTCACCATCCCGCACAAGATTGCGGCGCTCAGCCTGGTCGATTCAGCGCTGCGCACGGCGCAAAAGGTCGGCGCCACCAATTGCGTCTATCGGTCGGGCAAGGGGCTGATCGGCGAAAACAGCGATGTCGAGGGCGTGCTCGAAAGCATCGACGCCGTGTCGGGCCAGCGCGACGCCGGCATCACCTGCCTGATCGGTGCCGGCGGCGCGGCGCGTGCGGCGCTGCACGCCCTCGATATCGCCGGCATGCGCGAACTGCGCATCGTCGTCCGCCGCGCCGAACGCGCCCAGGAACTGCTCGACAGTTTCGGCATTGCCGGCACCGTCCATCGTTTCCAGGATGCCGCCGCGGCGCTGCGCGGCGCCGATACGGTGATCAACGCCAGTCCGCTCGGCATGACCGGCCAGCAGCGGATGCCGGCCGAAGTGCTCGACGCCCTGCCGCTCACCGATGCCGCGGCGCTGGTGTTCGACATGGTCTATGCGCCGCTGGAGACGCAATTGCTGGCCGAGGCCGGCGCGCATGGCCGCCGCACCGTCGACGGACTGACCATGTTGATCGGCCAGGCCGACCTTGCCTTTCAGCTGTTCTTCCAGGCGCCGGCGCCGCGGCAGTTCGATGCCGAACTGCGGGCCTTGCTGACGAAGTGACCACGGCGTGATCATCATCGGCCTCACCGGCTCGATCGGCATGGGCAAATCGACCGTCGCGGCGATGTTCCGGTCGCTCGGTGTGCCGGTGTTCGATGCCGATGCCGAGGTTCGGCGGGTGCAGGGGCCCGGCGGCCGCGCTCTGGCGGCGATCGAGACGGCGTTCCCCGGCACCACCCACGCCGGCGGCCTGCACCGCGAGCGCCTCGGCGCGCAGGTCTTTGGCAATCATACCGCCTTGCGAAAGCTGGAAGCGATCCTCCATCCGCTGGTCGGCGAGGCCCAATCGGCCTTCCTCGGCGCGCATCGCCTGAAGGACGCGGTTATCCTCGATGTGCCGCTATTGTTCGAAAAGGGCGGCTGGAAGCGCTGCAGCCTGACCATCGTTGTCAGCGCGCCGGCCCGCGTCCAGCGCGCGCGCGTGCTCGCCCGGCCCGGCATGACACAGGAAAAATTCGCGGCGATCCTGAAAACCCAGATGCCCGATCGCGAGAAACGCGCGCTCGCCGATATCGTCATCGAGACCGGGCGGGGGCGGCGGCATACGTGGCTCGCGGTGCAGCGGATCGTGAAGGGCCTCCGGCGGGAAGGGGCCTGAGGCCCCTTCACCCCCCTTCTCTTTCGGGTGCCTTGGGATTACATCGGGGCCATGCGTGAGATTATTTTCGACACTGAAACGACAGGCATCTTTCCGGGCGACGGCCATCGCATCGTCGAAATCGGCGCCATCGAGATGATCGGCAAGGTCGTCACCGGCCGCAGTTTCCACACCTATCTCGATCCGTGCCGGCCGATGCCCAAGGATGCCCAGGCGGTCCACGGGCTGTCGACCGATTTCCTGACCGGCCAGCCGGTGTTCGAGATGATCATCGACGAATTCCTCGCCTTCATCGGCGACGATCCGCTGGTCGCACACAACGCCGTTTTCGACATGGAATTCCTCAACTGGGAATTGAAGCGCGCCAACATGCCGGTCATCCCGCACGTCCGCGCCATCGACACGCTCGAGATGGCCCGCAAAAAGCACCCCGGCGGCAAGAATACCCTCGATGGCCTGTGCTCGCGCTACAATATCGATCTGTCGGCGCGGACGAAGCATGGCGCGCTGCTCGATGCCGAACTGCTGGCGCAGGTCTATGTCGAATTGTGCGGCGGCCGCCAGATCGGGCTGGACCTAGCCGCCCAGGCCGTCGTGGAGGAGTGTGTGGTGGAACGCATCGCCTTTGCGTCGCGCGCCCACGCCGCCAGCGCCGATGAGCTCGACCGCCATGCCACATTTATTGCAGGGCTCAAGGATCCGCTCTGGTTGCATTGACGTTGCTTATTCCCCAGCTTGGGTAGGGTCATTGACCCCAACCCAAGCGAAGCATAGAGCGACCGCCCGGTCGCCGGACACTGGGGCGCAGGAGACAGATATGGACATTCGCATCTCGGGGCATCAGGTCGATACCGGTGCCGCATTCGCCGCGCATGTTCGCGAACGGCTGGGCGCCATGGTCGAGAAATATTTTCCGCGCGCCATCTCGGCGCAGGTGACGCTCGGCGCGGCACCCTATGGGCATTTCTCGTGCGATATCGTCATGCACGTCATGGCCGATATCATCCTCAAGGGCAGCAACCGCGGTGCCGAGGCGCATCTCGCCTTCGATGGCGCCGCCGATCGCATCGACAAGCAGCTGCGCCGCTACATGCGCCGGCTGAAGGATCGCCATGGCCCGGGCGCCGAACGTGCGGCCGAGCGTGCCGAAGTCGCCAGCTTCGACAATGCCGACTACAAGATCTTTGCCGCCGTGCCCGATGAGGCGGAACCCGAGGGCGATCACCCGCTGGTCATCGCCGAAACCCGCGTCGATATCCCCGAAGCCAGCGTCGGCGATGCAGTTATGATGCTCGACCTGCGCAACACGACGGCGCTGCTTTTCGTCAACAGTGCCAGCGGCGATCACAACATGGTCTATCGTCGTGACGACGGCAGCATCGGCTGGGTCGAACCGCGCCGGGCCATCGCCAGCGCCGCGAAATGAGCATCCACGGCGGTTTCGCCGAAATTGTCGGCCCCGAAAGCATCTTGATCGGGCTGATCGCGGCGTCGAAGGACGATTTGTTCGCGCAACTCGCCACAGCGGCTGCCACGGCTACGGGTGTCGCGGTGACGACGATTCTCGAGCGGGTGCGCGAGCGCGAGACGCTCGGCCCCACCGGCTTCGGCCAGGGCGCCGCCATTCCGCACGCGCGGCTGGCGGGGCTGGCCGATGTCGTCGCCGTGGTGGCGCGGCTGGAAACCGGCGTCGACTATGGGGCGCTCGATGGCGAACCGGTCGATATCGCTGTGCTGCTGCTGTCGCCCGAAGGCGCCGGCGCCGACCATCTGAAGGCGCTGGCCAAGGTCAGCCGGGCATTACGCGACCCGGCGACATTGGCGGCGATGCGCGGCGCCGCGGATGCGGCCGCGATGCGCGCCGTGATCGGCGGGGCGCTGGTCGGCCAGCCGGCCTAGGGTGGCGCCGCGCCTCGCCAGCGGTTTCAAGGTTTCGGCGCTGTTGCGCCGGGTCGATGCCGCCGGCGGCTTTGGCGCGGTGCTCGAAAAGGGCGATGCCACCGCCGGCAGCATCGCCATCGTCACGCGTGAACACGGCGAAACCCGGCTGCTGGCACCTGTGTTGGCAGCGTCGGGTGTCTATGAATTTCAGGCAATTGCCAGCGGCGACGCGATTCCCGCCTGGATCGAACGGGCACGGCGGAACGACCCCGACCTATGGGTCGTGGAACTGGACATCCCGGACGCCGCACGGTTCGTCGCCGAAACCATGTCGGCAAGTTGACCGCGCCCGTTAATTTACGCTTCAGCTTGGTCATTGGTTGCACGGCCCTTGGGCGGGCCGTGCGAAGTTGACCGAAGCGGACCGGACCGGGCTTCAGCCCAGCCAGGGATGACGAGGCTCCCAGCGTGATTTGGGGAGCATCATCCGGAAGCGGACCCGGAAAAGGCCGTGCTCGATTGCAGTTTGAATGAATTTTGGTTTTTCCACGATCAGCGCCGCGACACAGCGCCTGATCATCCTGGCCACCGGCGCCGTCCTGCTGGTCGCCGCCGGCGCGCCGCAGCCGACCGAAGCCACCGACGGCCCGACGATTTCCGACGCCATGCTTGCCCCCCTGTCGCCCGCTGAAGCCGCCGCCTCTGCCGCCGCGCTCGCCGCGACCACCCCCGCCGACATTGCCGCCGCCGCCGGCGCCAACGCCGCGCTGCAGGTTGCCGATTTTGCCGAAGATGCCACCGTCACCGCGCCGGCCGAGCGCCCGGCCCGGCTGACCACGCTGGTTGCCACGATGGACGATGCCGATGAAGCCGTGGCGCGCGATCGCGAACTGCGCTGCCTCGCCACCGCCGTCTATTTTGAATCGCGCGGCGAGCCGCTGGAAGGCCAGCTTGCCGTCGCCCAGGCGATCATGAACCGGGTCGAATCGGGGCGTTACGCCAGCAGCATCTGCGGCGTCGTCAACCAGCCGCGCCAGTTCAGCTATGATCGCACCCGGACACCCGTCGCCGGCAACGACTGGCGCGTCGCCCAGGCCATTGCCCAGATCGCCGCCAAGGAGATGTGGGTTGCCGTCGCGCCCAAGGCCTTGTCGTTCCACGCGACGTATGTGGCACCGAACTGGGCCGGCAAGACCCGCGTCGCCACGATCGGCCGCCACGTCTTCTATCGCTGAGGCGTCTTCTATCGCCAGGGCGTTGCCCCGCGGGGCCTTTGCGTTCCCAGTCTGTTCTGTCTAGCATCGGCGCCATGGGTGACCTTGCCGCCGATCGCGTGTTGACTGCCGCCGATGTCTGCCGCGGCGTGTCGCGCCTGCTGTTGCGCGCCGGGGTGGCGCCGCTCGCCGAAGTGTCGCTGGGTGGCGGCCGCCGCGCCGATATCATGGGAATCGACGCCCAGGGCCGGCTGACCATCATCGAGATCAAGGTATCGCTGGCCGATCTGCGCGGCGATCGCAAATGGCCGGACTATCTCGACTATTGCGACCGGTTTTTCTGGGCGGTGCCGGCGGGCTTTCCGCTTGGCCTGTTCGAAACCGCCGATTTCGCGCCGGATCGCTGCGGGCTGATCGTCGCCGATCGCTTCGATGCCGAGGAATTGCGCCCGGCGCCCTGGGTTACGCTCAACGCCGCCCGCCGCAAGGTCGAGACGCTGCGCTTCGCCCGCCGCGCCGCGCACCGGATCACCGCCATGCTCGACCCTGAAGGCCTGATGCCCCTCGACGACTGAAATGGGGTCTGGAGCCTGAGGCCCCCCGCCTTCGCTGGGGCAGGCTCCGCCGCTGGGTACCGCTTATCGCGGGCTGCGCTTCGCCAAAATCCGCTGCAGCGTGCGCCGGTGCATCTTCAGCCGCCGTGCGGTTTCCGACACGTTGCGCTCGCACAGTTCATAGACGCGCTGGATATGTTCCCAGCGGACGCGGTCGGCCGACATCGGCTCGGGCGGGGCTTCGGGGCGTTCGCCGCCTTCGGCTGCAAGCGCGCGGACGATGTCCTCGGGGTCGGCGGGCTTGGCGAGATAGTCGACCGCGCCGGCCTTGACCGCGGCAACCGCGGTGGCCAGGTTGCCATAGCCGGTCAGCATGACGATGCGGACGTCGGGCGACATGGCGCGCAGTTCCTTGACGAGATCGAGGCCGTTGCCATCTTCCAGCCGCATGTCGACGACGGCATGGCTGGGTTTCAGCCGCACCGCTTCGACGCGCGCTTCGGCCAGGCTGCCGACGGCGGTGACGGCAAAGCCCTTGCGGCTGAGCATCGTCTGCAGGCGCAGCCGGAACGGCGCGTCGTCATCGACGAGCAACAGCGGCAGCAGCGCGGTGCCGGCTTCGGTTTCGGGGGCGGTTGCCATGATGGTCACTCCTGTTCACTTGCTTCGATATGCGCCCGTAACCAGCGCACGTCCACTTGCGCGCCGCCTTCCGACCGGTTGCGGAACGACAGCCGGCCGCCGGTTCGCTCGATCAGGGTCGTGGCAATGAAGATGCCGAGCCCGGTGCCGCCGGCGCCCGAATGCGATGGACCCAGATCGGGCTCGCCGAGATGTGGCAGGACGTCGCTGGCAAAGCCCGAGCCATCGTCGAGCACGGTGATGCTGATGTCGCCCGGCGACGATGTGGCGCGCAGTTCGACGGCGGACCCGGCGTGGCGGACGGCGTTGGCGACAAGGTTCTGCAGGCCGTGGAGGAGTTCGGGCGATCGCCGCACCTGCGGTTGCGGCGCCGGCGCGTTGACATGGACGGGCACGCGGGTCGGCGCGACGCTGTGCGCAACCTCGTGGAGCAGCACGTCGAGGCCGAGGCGGGCGAACGGGTCTTCAGCTTCGGCGCGCTTGGCGATGCGGACGAGGATGCCGCGGCTCCGCGCCGCTTCGGATTCGAGCAGGCGGATATCGTCGCCGAATTCGGGGTCATCGCCGAGCTGGTCGTAAAGGCTGCGGGCGATCAGCGTGATGGTGCCGAGCGGCCCGCCGAGTTCATGCGCAGCGGCGGCGGCAAGGCTGCCGAGCGCCGACATCTTGGCCTCGCGGGTCAGCGCCGCTTCGGTGGCGACCAGCGCGCGGGCGCGATCGCGTGCCTCGGCGGAGACGAGCCACAGGTAGATGGCAAGAAAGCCGACGGCTAGCGCCAGCGCCACCGCCGTGCCGAAACGGTAGACCGCGGGGAAATCCGGCGGTGTGCCGTTCCACGGCAAGGGCTTGGCCCAAAGCCACAGCACGACGAGGACGGCGCCGGCCATTGCGCCGAGCACCACCATCGATCGCGCCGGCAGCAAGGTCGCGGCGATGGTGACCGGCACGATCAACAGGATGGCAAAGGGGTTGGCGAGGCCGCCGGTCAGGAACAGCAGCACGCCGGCCTGGACGAGATCGAA
>JANOCM010000179.1:0-17360 GCA_031412175.1 Alphaproteobacteria bacterium | reverse complement strand
CTGGGTATCGAAGTGGGCGACCAGATCGTGCCCGACAGCAAGTTTCAGGTCATGGGATCGGGCAGGACCTATGTAGGCAAGGGTTTCGATGACCGTGTCGGCTGTGCGATCCTGATCGAGGTCATGCGCCGATTGAAGGGGAAGGGGCTGCCGAACCAGGTCTTCTATGCCGCCACGGTGCAGGAGGAGATCGGTCTGCGGGGCGCCCATACGGCAAGCAAGGTGATCATGCCCGACGTCGGCATCGCCATCGAAGGCGGTGCGGTATCCGACACCCCCGATTCCGAACCGGGCGGCGCGAACGGCAAGATCGGCCGTGGCCCGCAAGTTTTCGTCTACGACGTCCTGGCGCTTCCGAACCGCGATCTCGTCCAGCTCGTGAAGAAGGTCGCTGCCGACAACAAGATCCCGATCCAGCTCGAGCTGATCGAGATGTACGGCGAGGATTCGGCAGAGATCCAGAAGACCGGCACCGGCGTTCCGACGATCAATATCACCGTACCGCTCCGCTATACGCACGCCCATAACGGCACCATGGAGCGCGGCGATTTCGACCAGACTGTCGATCTGATCGTCGCGCTGGTCCAGCAACTCGACAAGCAGACCGTTGCCGGCCTGACCGACTTTTCATCGCGTTAGCGCTGCCGTATCGGCCCATATCTCGCCAGATATGGGCCGATGCACGGCCAGCCCGGCGATTACTTCCGCGCCGGCAGCGGCACCTCGACATGCGCAGTCTTGTAGATGCGTCCATCCTGGAGCATCAGTCGGCCATTGACGAAAGCCGTCTTGACCTTGCGCAAGGCGCTGAAATCCTCGTCGGGATTGCCGTCGACGACGATGATGTCGGCGAGCTTGCCGACCTCGATCGTGCCGAGCCTATCGCCCATGCGCATGATTTCGGCACTGGTCTTGGTCGCCGCGACCAGTGCCTCGGACTTGGTGAAGCCGATCCGACTGAACGCTTCGAGCTCATCGATATAGGATCCGGGCAGGAAACTCGTCCCGGCCAGCGCAACGACATCGAGGCCGATCCCCATTTTCACACCGGCGCGGCGCATCTTGGCCGCCATGTTTTCGATCGTCGTCTCGTTGAGTTCGAAACGCCGCGAGGTCGAACCGAAATAGCCGCCGCTTTCGCGCTGGATGATGCGATAGGCGATCATCGTCGGTACCGAGGCGATGCCTCGCTTGGCCATCAATGCCACCGCCGCATCGCTGCGTGGCAGCGGGTGCTCGATCGAGTCGACGCCGGCCTTGATCGCCAGGTCGATATACTGCGATTCGGCATCGACGGTGACCGGCAGGCCCAGCGAGTGCGCCTCGTCGACCGCGGCCGTGATCTCGGCCTGGCTGTATTCGCTGGCCAGCTTGATCAGGTCGACGCCCTTGGCGAACTGCATGCGCACCGCTTCGCGCCACTGGTCGGGGCCCGACGCGATGCGTACCATCGCGTTGGGATTGCCGTTGGAAACTTCCGGATAGCCCGGCCCGAAGACGTGGATCGCGCCATGGCCGCCGGTCGAGGTGATCAACTGTCCAGCAGCGAAGATGCGCGGCCCGGGAATTTCGCCCGCAGCCTGCAGCCCCTTGAGCACGAACGGCGCATCGCCGTGCGAACCAACGTCGCGCACGCTGGTGACCCCCGATTCGAGGTAGATGGTCATGCGCCGGGCACCGCGCATCACCGATTCCGCGCCGCTGAAGTTGCCGGCCGAATAGACGTTCACCGAATCCTCGGTATTGAGGAATGTCAGGTGCGTATGCAGGTCGATGAGACCCGGCATCACCGTCCTGCCGGTCACGTCATAGACGATCGCGTCCTGCGGCCAGTTCTTGTCGCCCGGGTTCAGCACCGCGGTGATCGTCTTGCCCTGGACGACGATCGTCGCTGGCCGCGCCGGCTTGCCGGTACCGTCGAACAACCGGCCGCCGACCAGCACGAACGACCCCTTGGGGGCATT
Source organism: Alphaproteobacteria bacterium (assembly GCA_031412175.1). Taxonomy (GTDB): domain Bacteria; phylum Pseudomonadota; class Alphaproteobacteria; order Sphingomonadales; family Sphingomonadaceae; genus Sandarakinorhabdus. The sequence continues at coordinate 15,396 of JANOCM010000179.1, read as the reverse complement.
GTAGTTGAGCGGAACCGGAACACGCAGCACGTCGTCCGAGGTCGGCAGCGACTTCGGCAGGGCGCGATCGGCGATCGGCCGCGCCTCCGGTCCGTTGTCGCCCTTGGCCTGCCCAAGGGCCGGTGCCGTGATCAGCGCCGCCGCAAGTAACAGCCTCGAGACCAATCTGGCCATATCGTGTCCTCCCCTGATTCTCTTGAGTCGTATCGAATGCGCTGCAGCTCAGTCGCCGACGTAAACGGTCTTGATCTGCGTATAGAATTCGATCGCGGCAAAGCCCTGCTCACGCGATCCATAGCTCGAGCTTCGCGTACCGCCGAACGGCACATGATAGTCGACCCCAGCGGTCGGCAGATTGACCATGACCATGCCGGCGCGGATATTACGACGAAAGTCGCGGGCCCGCGCGAGACTTGCGGTGACGATACCGGCCGACAACCCGAATTCGCCGTGATTGGCGACGGCAAGCGCCGCCTCATAGCTTTTCACGCGTATGGTGGAGACGACCGGTCCGAACACTTCCTCGGTGTTGATGCGCATGTCGGGTGCCGTATCGGCGATGAGCGCAGGGCTCATGAAATAGCCCGGCGTATCCCGGGTAAGCCGGTCGCCGCCCGTTACCAGTCGCCCACCCTCGGCCGTTGCGACACCGACATAGCGCAGGTCCTGCTCGAACTGGCTGTCGCTCGAGGCCGGACCGACCTGGGTTGCGGGATCGAGCGCCGGGCCGACCCTGAGCGCCGCCGCGCGTTCGGCAAGCGCCGCCACGAAGGCATCGTGAACCTGGTCCTCCACGATCACCCGGCTCGACGCCGTGCAGCGCTGGCCGGTCTGGAGAAAGCCGCCATCGAGGGCGATGGCCACGGCGCGGGCAAGGTCGGCATCGGCAAGCACCACCAGCGGGTTCTTGCCGCCCATCTCGAGCTGGACGCGCGCGCCGCGCGCGACGGCTGCCTGGCCGACTTTGTTGCCGACCGCCTGCGAGCCGGTGAACGAAACCGCGTCGACGTCGCGATGCGCGACGATTGCCGCGCCGACCCCGCCCTGACCCAGCACGAGATTGAACACCCCTGGCGGCGCACCGCATTCCTGGATGATGACCGCCAGCGCATGCGCCACTGCCGGCGTCGCGTTGGCAGGCTTGAGCACCACGGTATTGCCGAACGCCAGCGCTGGCGCCGCTTTCCACGCCGGAATCGCGATCGGGAAATTCCATGGCGTGATGAGTCCGACCACGCCCAGCGCTTCGCGCCAGGTCTCGACATCGATGCCGGGCCGGGTCGATTCAAGCGTCCGTCCGTGGCGCCGAAGCGCCTCTCCTGCGAAATATTTGAAGATGCGGGCAGCGCGCATGACCTCGCCGGTCGCCTCGGCGCGCGTCTTGCCCTCTTCGCGCGCCAGCAGCACACCGATGTCGGCGGCACGCGCCATCAAGGTGGCGCCGACGCGGTCAAGCAGGTCCGAACGCACCTCCGGCGACGCCGACGACCAGCCGGCGAAAGCGCGCCTTGCAGCGGCGACCGCCGCATCGACCTCGGCCGTGCCCCCGGCCGGATACCGGGCCACGACGTCATTGGTGTCCGATGGATTGATGCTCGTGAATGGCGTGTCCGCGTCGATCCACTGTCCGTCGATCAAATGGCTTAGCTTCATGCGATATCCGTCCTTCCCGCATATCGGTGCCGGCGAGCTGCAACCCGCTTCAAGCGCCGCAATGCATGGCCATTCCGAATTCGATTGGCAAGAAGAAATTATATTGTATACGATATGGGCAAAGCTGGAGGATTGAATGATGGCCCGGACGAGTTTGTGGCGCGGTGTTTACCCGGCCGCGACGACACAGTTTTCCTTTGACGGGTCGGTAGATCTCGAAGCGACTCAGCGGGTTCTCGTGGCGCTGGTCGACGATGGCGTGGACGGGCTCATCCTGCTGGGAACCTGCGGCGAAAACAATTCGCTCGACATGGACGAGAAGCTCACCCTGCTGCGGGCCGGCGTCGAGGCTGTCGGCGGGCGCGTGCCGCTGGTGGCCGGCGTCTCGGAATTCACCACGCGCCGCGCTGTCGACTATGTAAAAGCCGCCGAGAAAATCGGTCTCGACGCGCTTATGGTACTGCCGGCGATGGTCTATGTGCCGACGAGTGCCGAGCTTGCAGCGCATTTCTGCACGGTCGCCGAAGCGACCGCATTGCCGATCATGCTGTACAACAATCCGCCAGCATATCGCGTCAATGTCGATTTCGGGACGCTCGATGCGCTGAAGTCCGTCAAGAACATCGTGGCGATCAAGGAGAGCGCCCCCGATCCGCGGCGGTTCACCGATGTCATCAACCGCTATGGCGACCGCTTTGTCGTGATGGCCGGTCTCGACGACATCGCGCTGGAGGGATTGATGCTGGGCGCCTCGGGCTGGGTGTCGGGGCTGACCAGCGCCTTCCCGCGCGAATCCGTTGCCCTGGTTGCCGCGGCCGCGCGTGGCGACTGGGTGGAGGCGCGGCGCATCTACCGCTGGTTCATGCCGTTGCTTCACCTCGATGCCGAGCACGACCTCGTGCAGTCAATCAAGCTCGCCGAGCAGATCATGGGTCGCGGATCCGAGCAGGTGCGGCCGCCGCGTCACCCGCTTGTGGGAATCCGACGCGCTGAAGTGATCGCCATGGTCGAGGGCGCCGCGCGCACACGGCCTGTCGCCAGCGCGTCGATCGCGGCCTAGGCTCCGCAGCGATGCGGCACAGCTTCTTTTGCATCGACGGCCACACCGCCGGCAACCCGGTGCGGCTGGTCGTCGGCGGGGCGCCGCTGCTGCGCGGGTCATCCATGTCCGAGCGCCGGCTCGACTTCCTGGCCCGGTTCGACTGGATTCGAACCGGGCTCTGTTTCGAGCCGCGCGGCCATGACATGATGTCCGGCGGGTTCCTGTATCCGCCTTGCGGCGACGCCGACGCCGCGATCCTGTTCATCGAAACCAGCGGCTGCCTGCCGATGTGCGGCCATGGCACGATCGGGATTATAACCTTTGCACTCGAACAGGGATTGATAGCACCGCGCGAACCGGGACGGCTGGTCGTCGAGGTTCCCGCCGGCAGGCTCGAAATCACCTATCAGACGGAAGGCGATCGCGTTCGCACCGTACGCATCCGCAACGTGCCTGCCTATGTCGCGGCACGCGGTCTCGAGATCGATGTGCCCGGGTTCGGCCACTTGGCGATTGATGTCGCATATGGAGGCAATTTCTATGCGATCATCGAGCCGCAGGGTGCTTATGTCGGTCTCGACGACCTCGGTGCTTCCCGGATCATTGAGCTTAGCCGAAAGATCCGGTCGATGATCCAGGCGATCTACCAACCCGTTCATCCTCTCGAGCCGAGTATTCGCGGCGTCACGCACGTGCTGTGGGCCGACCGACCGAAATCTGCAGGCGCCGATGGACGCAATGCTGTGTTCTATGGCGAACGCGCGATCGACCGCAGTCCGTGCGGGACTGGAACATCGGCACGGCTGGCGCATCTCGTTGCGACCGACCGGCTGAGCGTCGGCGACAGTTTTGTCCACGAAAGCTATATTGGCAGCCGATTCATCGGCCGCGTGGAAGCCGCAGCCAAGATCGGCGATCTGGATGGCATTGTTCCTTCTGTCGAGGGATCGGCGATCGCGACGGGTTTTAACACCATCTGGATCGATCGGGAGGACCCGTTCTGGGCGGGTTTCAGCGTCGTCTGAGCCACGGCACCACAGCGCTCGCGGCTGCCCTTTGATGCCGGGGCCCCCCAATGCGATCGTGATCGGCAACGGCGTTGTCGGCCTTGCCTGCGCGCTCGCGCTCCAGCGGCGCGGGGTGATGACGACGATCGTCGCGCCCGACGAGCCCTGGCGCGGTGCGTCCTGGGGCAATGCCGGACACATTGCGATCGAACAGGTCGAGCCGCTCGCCTCGCCGGCGACGCTGCGCAGTTTCCCTCGCCGGCTTTTCCTGCGGGGCGGCGCGCTGGCCTTGCCGCCGCGCGCCATCGCCACGTGGCTGCCGTTCGCGCTCAGGCTTGCCCGGGCAAGTACGCCGGCGCGATTTGCCCGAGGCAAGGTCGCGCTCGGTGCAATTCTGGAGGAGGCAATGCCGGCGTGGCGGCGGTTGCTGGCCGATGCGGATGCATCCGATCTGTTGTGCGAGGACGGGCATCTGGTGGTCTGGGAAAGCGCCGCTACCGCCGCTGCGGGTCTGGCGCGGTGGCACGCGACCGATATCGGTACCGCCCGGTTCGATAAAGTGTCTGCGGCTGACCGGGTTGACCTGCAGGGCCTTGTACGGTCGCAACTGGCCGGTGCGATCCGGTTTCGCGGCAGCGGTCAGATTACCGACACCGCCAGGCTTGGCGAGGCGCTTCATGCCCGCTTCCGCTCCTTGGGCGGCCGCGTGCGGCATGGCCGCGCCGTTCGCGTCAGCGGCAGGGCAGGGGCGCAGGTGACACTCGACGACGGCGGCACACTGGCTGCCGACATCGCGGTCATCGCGGCCGGAGCCGCCTCGGCCGCGCTGCTCGTGCCGCTTGGCTGCAGCGTGCCGATGATCGCCGAGCGCGGCTACCATATCGAAAGCGCCGCAACGGACTGGCCCGTCGGAACCCCGCCGATCGTCTTCGAGGATCGCTCGATGATCGTCACCCGATTTGCACACGGGCTGCGCGCGGCGAGCTTCGTCGAGTTCGCGCCTGCCGGCCTTGCGCCAGACCGACGCAAATGGGACCGCCTGCACAGCCACGTCCGCGCCCTCGGTATCACGTTCGACGAGCAGGCAGGCGAATGGATGGGGGCACGACCGACGCTGCCCGATTATCTGCCCGCGATCGGGCGGCTTTTGCACCAACCGGCTATTGCCTATGCCTTCGGTCATCAGCACCTTGGTTTGACTCTGGCAGCGGCAACCGGGGAGGCTGTATCGGCGATGGTTCACGGTGACATCGCAGCAGTCGACATGGCACCGTTCGATCTTGGTCGTTTCGCATGAGTTGCGCAGTTTTGACGCGTACGGCAGATACGGCAGCAATTGCGTACGCAGGAGCCATCGTCGAATGCGAGATTTCAGGGCGACGCCAGTGACAAAACTTGTCATCCGCAATCTGTCCGATCAGCTGGTCGACGTCGTGCGCGAACGGATCCTCAACGGCATGGTGCCCGCTGGTGAGCCCATTCGGCAGGACGCGCTCGCGGCAGAGCTCGGCGTCAGCAAGATACCTTTGCGGGAAGCTCTGACCAGGCTCGAACAGGAAGGGCTTGTGCGCAGTCAGGTCAATCGTGGCTATTTCGTAAGCTCGCTCGGCACGGCAGAGGCCGAAGAGGTTTACGCACTTCGGCTCAAGCTTGAACCAGACACAGTCGCACTCGCAGCAAGGCTTGCCACCGAGGCCGAGAGACAGATTGCCATCAAGACTCACGAAGCGCTGGACGAGGTGACCAATGCCCATGGTGACGGTGTCGGCGCGTTCAATCGCGCTTTTCACCTCGCACTGATCCGTCCCTCTGGCCAACCGATAACGACGCTGTTGCTGAAGAGGCTGCACGTTTTGAGTGAGCGCTATGTGCGAAAGCATCTCGAGCCGCTCGGTCGTGACCAGCGCGCAAACGACGAGCACAATGCATTGTTGCGGCTATGGCTTGATCGGGACGGCAAGGCGGTCGCGAAGGCGATGCATGCGCATATCCGGCAAACGATCGTCGATTTGCGATCGCAGCTTGCCACGGGCCAGATCGGCTAGCCTGCTGGCCGGAGCCAGCCGCGCGTCACAGGCAGATACGATATCCTGATCTGGCAGGCCGACAAGTCCTGGGTCAGTTCGACGTCGGGCATGTCTGATGAGATCTGGAAACGAGATACAGCCGTCGCATGGCGCGCAATTGCCCCTTGCCGTATTTCGTATACTGTCTACAGTTTGGTCACCAGAGAGCGAGATGGCAGACCGCCCGCGGTCGGCCGGGCAGCACAGCGATGTGAACCGTCGATCAGGTGTGCGGCCCGCAGTGCAAGCATAAAGAAGACTATTAGGGATCCGATATGACAGCGGGATGGTTGGGGCCGCGCAAGCCACTCGAGACTGCGCGCGATGAAACGCACGGGCTCCGCAAGACATTGAACTGGCCGCATCTCATTGCCCTTGGCGTCGGTGCGATCGTCGGTACCGGCATCTACACATTGACCGGCGTTGGCGCCGACCGTGCCGGCCCGGCCGTGATCCTCGCCTTTGCCATTGCCGGCGCGGTCTGCGCCTGTGCGGCGCTCGCCTATGCCGAGATGGCGACGTTGATCCCGAAAGCGGGCGGCGCCTACACCTACACCTATTCCGTACTGGGTGAAACGCTGGCATGGGTCGTCGGCTGGAGCTTGATCCTGGAGTATTCCCTGGCCTGTTCGACGGTCGCAGTCGGGTGGTCGGCCTATCTCGTCGGCTGGATCCAGTCGCTTGGCGTCGAATTGCCGGCAATGTTGCTTGCAGGTCCGCACGGGGGCGGCATCGTCAACCTGCCGGCGGTTCTGGTTTCGCTGGCTGTTGCGGCCATGTTGAGTGCCGGCACACGCGAAAGCGCGACACTCAATATTGTGCTTGTCGCTGTCAAGCTGACGGCGCTGGCCACCTTTGTCGTGCTGGCGCTCCCAACCTTCAACGCCGACAATTTCACGCCCTTCATGCCCTATGGCTTCGGTAGCCATGTCGAAGGCGGCACGACGCGCGGCGTCATGGCGGCAGCGGCAATCGTGTTCTTCGCCTTCTACGGCTTCGATGCTGTCGCAACCTCTGCCGAGGAAACGAAAAATCCCGGGCGCGACCTGACCATCGGCATCATTGGCTCGATGGCGATCTGCACGCTGATCTACATGCTGGTGGCTGTTGCGGCGATCGGCGGGGTTTCCTATCTCGATCTCGCCCGATCGGGCGATCCCCTGGCGTATGTGCTGCGGACGCTCGAGCATCCATTCGCCGCCTGGGCAATCGGGTTCGCGGCGCTCATCGCCCTGCCGTCGGTGATCCTGGTGATGATGTACGGACAGAGCAGGATCTTCTTTGTCATGGCGCGTGACGGACTGTTGCCCCGTGTCCTGAGCCGGGTTTCACCCCGCACCGGCGCGCCGACCACGATCACGTGGGTCACCGGGATTTTCGTGGCGCTGGTCGCGGGCTTCTTTCGTCTCGACGAGATCGCGGAACTCGCCAATGCGGGTACGTTGATCGCGTTCATCGCGGTTGCCGTCTGCATGATGGTGCTGCGGCGCCGGGCGCCCGAACTGGTACGCCCGTTTCGCTGCCCGCAACCGTTCCTTGTCGGCACGCTGGCGGTGCTTGGCTGCCTGTATCTGCTGGCGAGCCTGCCCACCCACACGCTAACGCGCTTCGCGATGTGGAACGGGATCGGTTTGGTGGTCTACCTTGCCTATGGCCGGGCCAGAAGCATCATCACCCGCGCAGGTCCGATCGATCGATAGCCGACGGTATCGAAGGTGCTGCCCGTCAGCTGGCCTGGCGCTTCGACAATACGCCGGCGGCGATAAACCCGCCGTCCACGGCCAGGATATGCCCTGTCACATAGCTGGCGCCCGGGCTTGCGAGATACAGCGCGGCGTGGGCGACCTCCTCAGGCTCGCCATAGCGATCCATCGGGATGGCGCGACGGTAGTTCTCCCTGGTTTCAGGTGAGTGCATCTTTCTGACCAGCTCGGTTTCGATCGCGCCGGGCGCGAGGGCGTTCACGGTGACGCCGTCCTGGGCCAACTCGACGGCGAGGACCTTGGTCAGGCTGATGACGCCGCCTTTCGACGCCCCATAGGCGGCGCGTCCGGTGCCGCCGCGCAAGCCTGCCGTCGACGCAAGGACGACGATCCTGCCATAGCCGCTGGCAGCCATGACGCGCCCGGCAGCCCGCATGCAATAGAATGTGCCGTTGAGGTCGATATCAATGATCCGCTGCCATTCGGCATCGGTCGTTTCAAGAAAGGGGCGTTCGACGCCGATGCCGGCGCTGTGGACGAGCACATCGAGGCCGCCGAATTCGGCGACGGTACGGTCGACCATGTCCTGCACCTGCCCGGAATCGGCGACATCGACACGAATTGCGATCGCCTCGCAGCCCTGCCCGCGGAGGCGCTCGACTTCGCGCTCGGCGGCGTCGGCGTTCAGGTCCGCCAGCGCAATCCGGGACCCGGCATCAGCGAAGGCCTTGACGATCGCAAGGCCGATCCCGCTCGCGCCACCGGTAACGAGCACGGCCTGGCCGGCCAGTGTCCTTGTCGTCAGCATGTCTGTTCCCCAAGGTCCATGCTCCGCTGGACGGCTGAAAATGCGTCGATGGCCTGCTGGACTTGCTGCAGGCTGTGCGCGGCCGAAAGTTGCACCCGGATACGGGCGCTGCCGCGTGGCACGACCGGGTAGGAAAAGCCTGTGACGTAGATGCCGGCTTCCAGCAGCCGCGCCGCCAGCGTTTGCGTCCGCCGTTCATCGCCAAGCATGACCGGTATGATCGGCGTCTCGCCTGCAGCGAGAACGAAGCCGGCCGCCGCCATGCCTTCGCGAAACGCCACGCGATTGCCCGTCAAGGCTTCGCGCAGCGCGTCCCCCTCGGTCGATTGCGCGATCCGAATGGCTTCGAGCGCGGCGCCGCAGGTGGCCGGCGACAGGCTGTTTGAAAAAAGATAGGGCCGCGCCCGCTGCCGCAGCAGGGCGACCACGTCACCGGCCGCGCAGATGAAGCCGCCCAGGCCACCGCCCAGCGTCTTGCCGAAGGTGCCGGTCAGGATGTCGATCCGGCCTTCGACGCCGTGCAATGCCGCGCTGCCACGTCCCTGCGGCCCCAGATGCCCGGTGGCATGACAGTCATCCACCATCACAAGCGCGTCATGCTGGTCGGCCAGCGCCGTGATCGCCGGCAGGTTGGCGATGTGCCCGTCCATCGAGAAGACGCCATCGGTGGCGATGACGATCGTGCGGGCCCCGGCAGCCCGGGCCGCTTCGAGTTGCCGTTCCAGGTCCGGCATGTCGCCGCTGGCAAAGCGATAGCGCTTCGCCCTGCTCAACCGGATGCCGTCGATGATCGAGGCATGGTTGAGCGTATCGGACACGATCGCGTCGTTCTCGTCGAACAGCGGTTCGAACACGGCACCGTTGGCATCGAAACACGCGGCGAACAGGATGGCATCGTCAAAGCCGAGATAGCGCGCGATGGCGCCCTCAAGCTCCTTGTGGATGGCCTGGGTGCCACAAATGAACCGCGCGGCCGCGGCGCCCGAGCCCCATCGCTCGGCAGCGTCCTGGCCCGCCTTGATCACGCGGGCGTCGGCCGCGAGGCCAAGATAGTTATTGGCGCAAAAATTCAGCGCCTTGAAGACCGTGCCATCGGCGCGAGCCACATCGATCTCCGGCCCTTGGGGAGAGAGCAGGACGCGTTCCGCTTTCATCAGGCCAGCAGTCTCGATGTCCGCCAGGGTCTGGCGCACCCGTTCGATAAATGGCGATCCGGTTTTCATGGCCTGTCCTGCTGATTGCGATTGCGCGTCCGCCAAGGTGTCGAGCGGCGAGCGCAAGGCCGCCCCGGATTGCTGTCGAGCCTCAGGTCGTTGCGCCGTACCCGAGTGTGCTCATCGCGGTGTTCACGATGTGCTCTCGCCATTTCTGCTCCGCCTTCATCGTCACGGCCAATTCGGCCGTGAAGTTGGCGCCGGACAATGCGCTGAAGATCCGCACCATCCGCGCAATGTCGGGAGTTCCAAAATCGATGCCGAGCGCGCCGATCAGCAGCGCGCCAAGCTGGGCATTGCGCGGATTATCGCCTTCGCGCGCCAGGTGCTGCCCGAACGCCGCCATGCCAGGCCAGTTGAACGAATGGTCGAGTGCAATCTCGATCATCGCCTTGTCACGGTCGATGCCGGCCGGATACGACAGGAATTTGGCGATCCGCTCCTCCGTGCCCGACACATATCGATCCACGACGGCATCATACAGGGCTTGCTTGCTCGGATAATGATGCAGCAGCCCAGCTTTCGAGTATCGGAGCGCGTCCGCGATCTGTTGCAGCGATGTGCGCGCAAACCCGTGACGCGCGAACAGCCCTGCGGCGGCTTCGATGATTTCGGCGTCGATTTCTGCCTTGGTCTGTCTAGCCATCATCGGAGTTTCCATTCCTTCCCTCAAAAGGGTCAAGCACCGATCTTGCCGGCAGACGGCCGCTGTCGCCCGTTAGCGGGATACCACCAATAAATTTCTTGATCCCGACCATAATGGTTGGTAACCTACCAAATCGGTCTGGTCTATAGCTGTGCCGTAACAATGACCGGCGCTGCGACAATCGGCTCGCAAGACCGGTTCGACACGCGCCCGATCATCTCGGGCCGTGATTTCAATAGCTTCAGGAGGCGATCTTGCTCCAATTGACCGGCGTCGAGCATGTTTATCCCAATGGTACACGTGCGCTCGATGGGGTGACGATCTCGATCGGCAAGGGCATGTTCGGACTGCTCGGGCCCAATGGCGCCGGCAAGTCCTCGCTGATGCGGACGATCGCAACGTTGCAGACGCCGACGGCCGGCAGCATCAGGTTCGGCGATATCGATGTCCTTGCAGACCCTGTCCGGCTGCGCGCGACGCTCGGCTACCTCCCCCAGGATTTCGGCGTTTACCCTCGCGTCTCGGCCTATGACCTGCTCGATCACATGGCGTCATTGAAGGGCGTGGTTTCGGCTGCGGATCGCAAGGCAACGGTCGAAACGCTGCTCAACCAGACCAATTTGTGGTCGGTGCGCACCAAGGCGGTTGCCGGCTTCTCCGGCGGCATGCGCCAGCGCTTCGGCATCGCCCAGGCGCTGATCGGGAATCCCGAACTGATCATCGTCGACGAGCCGACCGCCGGCCTCGATCCGGAAGAGCGCAACCGTTTCTACAATCTGCTGGTCGAGATCGGCGAGAATGTCGTCGTGATCCTCTCCACGCACATCGTCGACGACGTCGCCGACCTGTGCCCGCGGATGGCTGTACTGGCCGGAGGTCGAATTCAGGTCGAGGGCGCACCGCGCGACCTGATCGAGCAGAGCCGCGGCACCATCTGGGCCAAGGCGATCGAGCGCGACCAATTGACGGACGTGCAGGCGGCGCATCAGGTTATTTCCACGCGCCTGCTGTCTGGCAGCACCATCGTTCATGTCCTCGCCGACAAGGACCCCGGAAACGGCTTTGCGCTGGTCGATGGCGGGCTTGAAGACGTCTATCTGTCGACCCTCAATCGTTCGCGACGCGCCGCGGTCCAGCAAGCCGCATAGGAAACGCAACGATGTTCAGCACCATTGCGCGCTTCGAGCTGCGCTACCAGTTCCGCAACCCGGTCTTTTGGGTGGCGACTATCCTGTTCTTTCTGCTGACTTTCGGGGCAACGACGGTCGAATCGATCCGCCTCGGCAGTGGCGGCAACGTGTACACCAATGCGCCCGTCGCGGTCGCGCAGATCCAGCTTGTCATGTCAATCTTCTTCATGTTCGTGACGACGGCTTTCGTCGCCAATGTGGTGGTGCGCGACGACGAAACCGGCTTCGGCAGCATCATCCGATCGACCAAGATCGACAAATTCTCCTATATGTTCGGGCGGTTCACCGGAGCCTTCCTCGGTGCCGCGGTGGCATTCCTCGCGGTGCCGCTGACGATTTGGGTGGGCACATGGATGCCCTGGGTCAACCCCGAGTTGCTTGGCCCGAACCGGATCCAGGATTACCTGTTCGGCTTTTTCGTGATCGCTCTGCCTAACCTGCTGGTGACGTCGGCGATCTTCTTTGCCATCGCCTCCTGGACACGCTCGGTGACCTACAGTTACCTCGCGGTGATCCTGCTGATGGTCCTTAACTTCTCGTTCAGCGCGATGGTGCGGAAATGGCCGGACTTCGCGCTCGCGGCCTATGTCGAACCGTTTGGCGCGCAGGCGTTCAGCATGGCCACGCGCTATCTGACGCCGATCGAGGCGAATACGCGGGCGCTGGAACTGACGCCGATGCTGCTGGGCAACCGCCTGCTGTGGCTGTCGATTTCCGTCGCAATCATCGTGCTGGCGGTGTGGCGATTCCGGTTCGCGGAGCGTGGGGTCTCGGCGCGCGGTGTCAAGCAGCAGTTGGCGCAAACGACAAAACTGGCTGCGGTAAAACCAGTTGTGGTCGACCGGCTCCCGGCGACGACACCCCAACGCGCTGCATGGTCGCAACTTCGCACCCGCACGCTGTTCGAGATGGCACTTCTGTTCAAGAGCCCGGCGTTCTGGGTACTCGCCATCGTCGGCGCACTGTATCTGTTCAGCACGCTGAACATTGCAGGGCGCTATTACGGCATACCGATCTGGCCGCGCACCTTCACGATCATCGAGGTGGTGCAGGGCGCTTCCACGCTCGTCGGGCTGCTGATGGCGATCTACTTCTCCGGCGAGATCGTCTGGCGCGAGCGTGAGCGCCGCATCAATGAAATCATCGACGCAACGCCGCTGCCCAACTGGATCTTCATCATCTCCAAGCTGGCTGCGGTCTCCGGCGTGCTGCTGACGCTCGGCGTGGGGATCACCATGGCCGAGGCCGTGCTGTTCCAGCTTGCGCGCGGTGTCACCGATATCGAGCCCGGTCAGTGGCTGGGTTGGTTCGCACTGCCCAATGCAATCTATCTGATCCTGATCGCCGTGCTTTCGATCGTGGTCCAGGCCGTCAGCCCCAACAAGTTCGTCGGCTGGGGAATCATGCTGTTGTATCTTGTCAGCACGCTGGTTTTTGCCGGCATGGGGCTGGATCATCCGCTGATCAACTACGCCGATGTGCGGATGACGTTCTCCGAGATCAACGGCACGGATTACGGCGGCAACACTGCCTGGTGGCTCCGCCTGTACTGGCTGGCCTTTGCATCGGTGCTCATCGTGATCGGCCATCTCATGTGGCGCCGCGGAACCGCGGTCACGCTGAAGGGACAATGGCGCACATTGCCTTCAAGGTTGCGCGGCACGCCGATGGCACTCCTCGCGGTCTCGGTGCTCGCCACCGTCGGCCTGGGCGGCTTTCTCTATTACAACATGAACGTCCTCAACAAATATCTGAGCACGGACGAAGGCAACCGCCTTGCCGCGCAGTACGAGCGCAAATATTCGCGCTATATCGGGCTTCCGCAGCCGACGTTGACCGACATCAAGCTCGACGTCGATCTCCAGCCCGCGCGCCGCAAGATGCAGGTCGACGGCATCTATCACTTTGTGAACGCAACATCGGCGCCCATCGCGGCGCTGCACGTCCGCACCTTGCCCGGTGATGCGTCGTTGCGGACCGTTTCGGTGCCGGGTGCCAGGCTGATCTACGATGACAAGGAAGCCAATTATCAAATCTTCCAGTTCGCCGAGCCGCTGAAGCCTGGCGCCAGCGGAACCCTGTCCTTCCAGACGGTCATCGAGAAGCGCGGCATCGCGGCCTTGCCGAGCAACCGCCAATCTTTCGAGAGCGATGCGCAGCCGGCAGCCAACGGCACCTATGTGATGGCCCAGCAGTTCGCTCCCAATATTGGCATGAACCGCTTGGGCTTCCTGCAGGGCAAGATCCTGCGCCGGAAATACGGCCTTGGTCCCGACCTGCCCGTACCCAAGCTGGAAGACCGGGCGGCGCTGGCGACCAATTACGCCGGCGTCACGCGGGTCAAGACCGACATAACCGTCACCACCGACGCCGACCAGACGCTTGTGGTGACGGGCGCCCGGGTGTCGGATACGGTCGCCAACGGCCGACGGACCGCGCGGTTCGTATCGCCAATCCCGACGCTCAACTTCATCACGATCCAGTCGGCGCGCTACCAAGTGAAATCCGCCGTCGCCGACGGCGTCCTGCTCAGCGTCTACTACGATGCCAAGCATCCGATGAATATCGATCGGATTCTGGGGGTCATGCGGAACTCGCTCGATTACTACCGAAAGAATTTCGGGCCGTATCAATACGCCTATGCCCGGGTCATCGAGCGGCCGGGCTATGGCGGCGGCGCGAATTCCGCGCCCGGCACGATCGGTTATTCCGAAAACATCGGCTTCACCATGGATCTCAGCGATCCCAAGCAGCTCGATTTTCTGGCCTATGTCACCGCGCACGAGCTGGCGCATCAATATTGGTTCCACCAACTGATGCCCGCCGACATGCAGGGCGCCGAATTGATGACCGAAGGCCTGGCGCAGTATTCGGCGCTGATGGTCATGAAGCATCGCTATGGCGCGGAGCAGATTCGAGCCCTGCTGAAGTACGAACTCGATCTGTATCTTCAGGGACGCCGGCAGGAAGCAGCGGGAGAGAACCCGCTCGCCCGCACGCGCAATCAGGGCTATATCCACTACCAGAAAGCGTCACTCGTGATGTATCTGCTCCAGGATCGCCTCGGCGAGGATCGCGTGAACGCGATGCTGCGGACACTGCTCGACAAATATCGCTTCAAGGGTGCGCCCTATGCGCGATCGACCGATCTGGTGGACGGCTTCTTGTCATTGGCCCGAACGCCAGCGGAGCGCGAGCTGATTATCGACCAGTTTTATCGGATCACATTCTATGACCTGAAAGCGAAGGCGGCGACCGTCCGGCGACTGTCGAACGGCCAGTTCGAAACGACCATCACGGTCGACGCCGGGAAATTCTACTCCGACGCCAAGGGCAATGAACGTCCGACAGCGTTCAATGAATCGGTCGATATCGGCGTCTTCACCGCTCGTCCCGGCGAAACCGACTTCGGTCCCGAAGACGTGGTGGCACTACAGCGGTTGCCGGTGCATTCAGGTCAACAAACAGTACGGATCGTTACCAGTCGCAAGCCGGCTTTTGCTGCGATTGACCCGTATATCGGCTTCATCGATCGCAACACGAAAGACAATATCGTTCCGGTATCGGATACTGTCGGTTAGGACCTGCTGCCGTTGTGTAAAGGTGACGCCAGTACGCGTCGCCAGGCTCATAGTGGCAGGGCACTCCGTCTGACCGCCGCGCGCAGGGCAATCGAGGACGTAATCCGCAATATGCCGGGCAGTCGGGTCAGAACCTCGGCGTGCAGCTTCTCGAAGGCTTTCACGTCCCGCACAACGACCCGGACGAGATAGTCGGCAGAGCCGGTCATCAAATAGCATTCCATGATCTCTCGAACCTCGGCGGCGGCGGATTCAAACGCGAGAAGCGAGGCCTGAGCTTGCGTTGTCAGCGTGATCGTCAGGAAGACATTGAGGCCGCAGCCTACCCTTTCGGCATCCAGTACGCCGACGTAGCCCGTTATCACGCCTTGCGCTTCAAGCGCTCGCATCCGGCGCATGCAAGCCGATTCCGACATGTTGACGCGGCGCGAAATCTCGAGATTCGTGGCACGTCCGTTGGACTGAAGTGTCTGGAGGATTGCCACG
>JANOCM010000178.1:0-7546 GCA_031412175.1 Alphaproteobacteria bacterium | reverse complement strand
GGCGAGGATCTGATGAAGAATGCGATGGCGTTCCGCAGCTTCCTCGATGCCGGCATCCCGGTGTGCGCTGGCTCCGATTTCTACCCCGGCCCGTTCGCGCCGATGATGGCGATGCAGGGCATGGTCACCCGCACCGGCTGGAACGGCGAGACCTGGGGCGCCAACCAGCGAGTAACGCCCGCCGAGGCGCTGCGCATCAGCACCTTGAACGGCGCCCATGCGTCGCGCGAGGAGACGATCAAGGGGTCGATAACGGCGGGGAAACTCGCCGACTTCGTGATGCTGTCGGACGACCCGCTGGCGGTGGCGCACGACCGGATCAAGGACATCAAGGTCGTGCGGACGGTGACCGGCGGGCGGACGGTGTACGAAGCCTAGACCCCGGCTGCGACCGGATCGAACGCCATGATCGCCGGGTCCCCCACCGGCGCCGTGGTGCCATCGAAACTGTCGGGGTTAAGCGACTGGGTGACCTGGCCCTGGATGATCGATTTGGCGTGGAGCAGCGCCGTACGCGGGCCACGCGCGGCCTCGTAGCGATCGAAGGCGCCGGCGACCGAGGCTTCGCGCGCAAAGGCTTCGGCGAGCGCCCAGCCGTCCTCGATCGCCATCGCGGCGCCCATGCCGAGGAACGGCAGCATCGCGTGCGCCGCGTCGCCGAGCAGGGTCACCCGGCCGCGCGACCAGCGCGGCAGCACGGCGCGGTCGTACAGCCCCCATTTGATGCTGGCGGCAGCACTGCCGATCAGCCCGGTGACATCGGGATGCCAACCGTCGAACGCGGCCAGCAATTCATTGCGCGTCGCCGGGATCGACCAGCCTTCGCCGGTCCAGCGATCGGTTTCGACGATGCCGGCGCAGTTGACCACCGCGCCGCCGCACATCGTGTAGCGGTTGAAGGTGCGCCGCGGCCCCATGAAGATGACGCTGCGCCCAAGCCCCATGAAGGGGGCCGCAGCGGTGGCGGGCACCAGGAAGCGATAGGCGACATGATCGGTGAAGCGCGGCGCGTCGCGTGGCCACAACTGTTCGCGTACTGCCGAGCGGACGCCGTCGGCGCCGACCAGCACGTCGCCGCCGGCGCTGCTGCCATCGGCAAAATGCGCCGTTACCGCATCTGGACCGTCGACGATGCCGACCAGCGCGTGCCCGGTCGTGACGGTGACGCCGAGCCCGGCGAGTGCCGCGACCAAAACCCCCTGCAGGTCGGCGCGATAGATGTGGCGGACGATATCGGCGGTACCGTCATCCGGCGTGCGGTCACCGGTGTCGAACCCGCCCATCAGCAGCCGGGCGGTGCGGTAATGGACGAAAGGCAACGCGCCGGCAGGACAGGCCAGCGCTGCCACGGCCGGCTGCAGCCCGAGCGCGCGGAACACCGATTGCGCGCCGCGGCCCAGCGTCAGCCCGGCACCGACCTCGCCAAGCGTCGCCGCCGCCTCATGGACCTCGACGGCAAAGCCGCGCTGCCGCATCGCGATGGCCGCGACCAGCCCGCCGAGCCCGGCGCCGATGACGAGGATTTTCAGCCTGCCGTCCGCGCCGGGGTGTTGACCCCCATCGACTGCAGATATTTCCGCACGTTGCGCGCCGCCTGGCGCAGCCGCTGTTCGTTCTCGACCATGGCGATGCGGACAAAGCCTTCGCCGTCCTCGCCATAGCCGACGCCCGGCGCGACCGCGACACCGGCGTGGGTGAGCAGCTGCTTCGAGAACTCCAGCGACCCGAGATGCGCCAGCGCCGGCGGCAGCGGTGCCCAGCAGAACATGCTGGCGCGCGGTGCCGGAATGTCCCAGCCGGCGCGGCCGAAGCTTTCGACGAGCACATCGCGGCGACGGTGATAGAGCGCGCGGTTGTTCTCGACGACATCCTGCGGGCCGTTGATCGCGGCGACCGCGGCGGCCTGGATCGGCGTGAAGGCACCATAGTCGAGATAGGATTTGACCCGGGTCAGCGCGCCGATCAGCGTCTTGTTGCCGACCGCGAAACCGATGCGCCAGCCGGCCATCGAATAGGTTTTCGACATGCTGGTGAATTCGATCGCCACGTCCTTGGCGCCAGGCACCTGCAGGATCGATGGCGTCGGCTGGCCATCGAAATAGATCTCGGAATAGGCAAGATCGGACAGCACCCAGAGCTGGTGTTTTTTCGCGAACGCCACGACGCGTTCATAGAATGCCAGGTCGACGGTTTCGGCGGTCGGGTTCGAAGGATAGCCCATCACCAGCACCGACGGCTTGGGCACGGTGAAGCGCATGGCGCGTTCGAGCGCTTCGAAATAGCGTTCGTCAGGGGTCGTCGGCACGCTGCGGATCGTCGCGCCGGCGATGATGAAGCCGAAAGTGTGGATCGGGTAGCTCGGGTTCGGCGCCAGCACGACATCGCCCGGCGCGGTGATCGCCTGGGCGAGGTTGGCGAGGCCCTCTTTCGACCCCAATGTCACCACGACCTCGGTCTCCGGATCAACATCGACGCCGAAGCGGCGGCCATAATAGCCGGCCTGCGCCTTCCTCAGCCCGGGAATGCCCTTCGAAGCCGAATAACCATGGGCGTCGGGCTTTGCCGCGACTTCGCACAGCTTGGCGATCACATGCGCCGGCGGCGGCAGGTCGGGATTGCCCATGCCAAGGTCGATGATATCGTCGCCGCGCGCCCGCGCCGCTGCCCGCATGCCGTTGACTTCGGCAATGACATAGGGCGGCAGGCGTTTGATGCGATAGAATTCTTCGGACATCGTCGGGGCTCTCGAAACGGTGCAACGGCGCGTAGTCGCGCTGTCGCCATAACACAAACAAAGCGGGCGGGGGACACCGCCCCCGCCCGCCTGTCCGGACCGAAACGGTGATCGGTGCTATTTCTTGGCTGCGGCCTTCTTGGCCGGCGCCTTGGCGGCGTCGGGGGTCCAGGCACCGCCGTGCGCGGCGTCGCGCTTGTCGGCCTGTTCTCCGGTCATGGCGCGCTTTTCGGCGGCGGACGACTGGATGCAGCCATCGGTAACCTTGGCACTGCATGTCGGCAGGGTCGGTGCTGCCGGTGCCGCTTCCTGCGCCAGCACGGGAGCAGCGAAGATGGTGGCGGCAAGAACAAGGATCGGCTTCATCACGGTGATTCTCCCCAAAAGGCACCAGCCCGTATCGCCGGCGTATCGTCTTCATAAGGCGGACATCGCCCGGTCGAAAGGGGGGATTTGCAAGAATTGCCGGGTTTCTGCGGCAGCCACGATCGGCGGGTCGGCATCAGCGCTTGGCGATCCTGCGGACACGGTTCAAAGTGTCGGGCAACGAAAATGGACGCCTTTTGGGGGATTGTCAGATGGCCGAAGCGCCAGCCGAAGTGCAGCCGATCGAAGCCTTCCAGAAATGGACGGAACTTGCCGGCCGCGGCCAGCAGCTGGTGCTCGAATTCTGGTCGAAGGAGCCCGGGCTGCCGGCCGCCGATCCACTCGGGGTCATGGCCACCTGGCAGCGTGCGGCCGCCGCAGCGATGACCGATCCGCAGCGCCTGTTCGAACTGCAGACCCGGTACATGACCGATGCGATGACGCTGTGGCAGTCGTTCCTGACGCCGGGCAGCGCCGCCAGCCCAGTCGCCGCGGTCAAGGACAAGCGCTTTGCCGGGGAGGCCTGGCAGGCGGCGCCGGCGTTCGATTTCCTGCGCCAGTCGTACCTGCTGACATCGAGCTATGTCATGGAGGCGACGCACGGCATCGAAGGCCTCGACGAGCATGAGAAGGCCAAGGCGCAGTTTCTCGTCAAACAGTTCGTCGACGCGATGTCGCCATCGAATTTTGCGCTGACCAACCCCGAGGTGCTGAAGAAGACGGTGGAAAGCGGCGGCAGCAACCTGTTGAAGGGTCTCGAGCATTTGCTGGAGGACTTGAAGGCGGGTCGCATGAAGATGACCGACGAAAACGCCTTTGAAGTCGGGCGCAACGTCGCCATCACGCCCGGCAAGGTCGTGTTCGAAAACCGGTTGTTCCAACTGATCCAGTACACCCCGACGACCGAGACGGTGTTCGAGGTGCCGTTGCTGATTTTCCCGCCGTGGATCAACAAATTCTACATCCTCGACCTGACTGCGGAAAAAAGCTTCATCCGCTGGGCGGTCGAACAAGGGCTGACGGTGTTCGTCACCAGCTGGAAAAGCGCCGACGAAACGCTCGCCGACGCCACGCTAGACACCTATGTCGGGGAGGGGATGCTGACCGCGCTCGATATCGTCCGCGAGATCTGCGGTACCGACAGCGCCCACACCATCGGCTATTGCGTTGCCGGCACCACGCTGGCGGCGGCGCTTGCCGTGCTGGCGGCCAAGGGCGAGGCCGACAAGGTCACCTCCGCGACCTTCTTCACCGCCCAGGTCGACATGAGCGAATGCGGCGAGCTCGCGGTGTTCATCGATGATGCCGGGCTGGAAGCGGTCGAGCGGCTGACCGCGGAAAAGCCGTGGCTCGATGGTCGCAACATGGCGATGACGTTCAACATGCTGCGATCGAACGACCTGATCTGGAACTATGTCGTCAACAACTACATGATGGGGAAGGACTATTTCCCCTTCGACCTGCTCTATTGGAACAGCGATGCGACCAATGTGCCGGCGAAATGGCACATGAGCTATCTGAAGGACATTTACCGCGACAATCTGCTGGTCAAGCCGGGCGGCATCACCGTGCTCGCCGTGCCCGTTGATCTGACCAAGGTGTCGACGCCGAGCTATATCCAGGGCGGCAAGGAGGATCACATCGCGCCGGCGCGATCGGCCTACAAGCTGACCAGCAATTTCACCGGCGAAAAGCGCTTCGTGCTGGCGGGTTCGGGGCATATTGCCGGGGTCGTCAACCCGCCGTCGCAAAACAAGTATCAGTATTGGACCAGCGACACGCTGCCCGAACGCTTCGACGATTTCGTGGGCGTGGCCAAGGAAACCAAGGGCAGCTGGTGGCCCGACTGGATCGCGTGGCTCAGCCCGCGGTCGGGCGGGCAGGTCAAGCCGCGGGTTCCGGGCAAGGGCAAATACCAGGCGATCGAGGATGCGCCCGGGCGGTATGTGAAGGAGCGGATTTGACCGCCTTTCGCGATGCAATGCGCCGCGTCATCACCGGCGACGACGCCGGTGGCCAGTCGGTCGTCATCATCGATGGCGGCCCATCGGCATTCAGCGGCGACCCTGATCTTGGCGGCCTCTTCGAAATCTGGGAGGACTCGACCTCAGCGCCGCTCGATCCCAAGGATCACACCGACCTCGGCACCACCCGCGCCGTGCTCGGACCACGCGCGGGCAATGTCCAGGTCCGCTGGTTCGTCGTCTCGCCGCTGCCCGAGGGCGTGCCGAAACCGCAGCTCGATGCCATAGTCCGCGATGTTTTCGCCGGTTTCGACGGCGCCCGCCACATGATCGACCAGACCCGCCACCCGGCGATGCACGAAACCCACTCGATCGACATCATCTGCCTGCTCCAGGGCGACATCTCGCTGGTGCTGGAGGGCGCCGAAACCCGCATCAAGCCGGGCCAGGTTGTCATCCAGCGCGGCACCAACCACGCCTGGGTGGCGCATGGCGGCCCGGCGCTGTTGCTCGCGGTGCTTGTCGACCGGCCGATGGTCCAGGAATAGCGGTTTCTGCTTCAAACTGCGCGGGTCGCACAGATACGCCGCATCAGCCGGCAGCCTTCTCGCTCCAAACTCCCGGGAACAGTTGCTTCAAGGCCGCTACCTTGGGCGCATCGTTGATGACGATGTAGGGATAGTTCGGGTTCAGTTTCAGGAAGTTCTGGTGGTAGGTTTCCGCCGGATAGAAGGGTTTGGCCGCCTCGATCGTGGTCACGATTGGCCCGCCCCATGTTTTTGTCGCATTCAACTGGCCGATATAGGCCTTGGCCAGCCGGGCTTGCTCGGCATCCTGAGGAAAGATCGTCGAACGATATTGCGTGCCGCTGTCTGGGCCCTGGCGGTTCAGCTGGGTCGGATTGTGCGCCACCGAAAAAAACACGCGCAGGAGCGTGCCGTAGCTAACCTTTGATGGGTCATAGCGGATCTCGACCGCTTCGGCATGACCGGTCCGGCCGGAGCCGACCACGTCGTACGCCGCCGTTTTCGCCGCGCCGCCGGCGTAACCCGAGCGCACCGAAGCGACACCCTTCACATGCTCGAAGACGGCTTCGACGCCCCAGAAGCAACCGCCGGCAAACACCGCAGTGCGCAGCGGCCCGGCCGCCAATGGCGCATCGACACTCGCCGCCGGCGCGACCAGCATTTTTTCGGCGGCGAGCGAGCAACCGGCGGTGCCGAGCATCAGCGCGGCGGCAAGGGTGGAGATCATCTTCATGCGGGGTCAGGCCTTGGCAGGAGAAAAGGTCAGCGCGGCGCCGTTCATGCAGTAGCGCAGTCCGGTCGGCTTTGGCCCGTCGTCGAAGACATGGCCGAGATGGCCGCCGCAGCGCCGGCAGTGGACTTCGGTGCGGACCATGAACGGAATCGACTTGTCGACAGTCGTGCCGACGGCGTTCTT
This sequence comes from Alphaproteobacteria bacterium, assembly GCA_031412175.1. Lineage (GTDB taxonomy): Bacteria > Pseudomonadota > Alphaproteobacteria > Sphingomonadales > Sphingomonadaceae > Sandarakinorhabdus. The sequence goes on along the minus strand of JANOCM010000178.1, from coordinate 1,039 downwards.
CAGCGGTGCGTAAAAGCTCGGCCAGCCGGTGCCGCTGTCGAACTTGGTGTTCGACGCGAACAGGGGCAGCGCGCAGCCCTTGCAGGAGAAGGTGCCGGCGCGGTGCTCGTCGTTGAGCGGCGACGTGAAGGGACGCTCGGTCGCTTCATGGCGCAGCACATCATAGGCGAGCCCGGGCAGCTTTGCCCGCCATTGCGCGTCGGTCAGCGCATATTCGAATTTCGTCGCGCCAGCGGCCAGCGCCGGCGTTTCGACGAAGCTGCGGAGGAAGGGCAGGGTGGCAAGGCCCCCAAGCCCGGCGATGATCAGCGTGCGGCGGTTGTTGGTCATGCTCCAATATACGCTGGCCGGCGCCAAAAGGTTACGGCGCGGTTGCCGCAGGTGTCTGCTTTGCCAACCACGCATTGCCCTGCTTCTCGGCGAGCGCCAGCATGTCGCCCTGGACGATGTTGACGTCGATCAGGTGCAGGCCCCAATCGGCGAACACCTGGCCCCCGACGACGACATCGCCGCCGATGTCATCGATGCGCGGATCGGCGGGATCGGCCTCGGTGCGGATGGCGAGGACACTGGCGCCGTCGACGGTCTTGCATTCGGCGCTGGTCAGGCCGGGCAGGGCAACGAAGGGCGTGGCGATGCTGGCGCCCTTGGCCCACGGCCGCGGCGGTGTCGTATTGTCGACGATGGCGGGGCCAGCGGGCAGCAACGGGTGAGCCGCCGCCCGGCCGCCGGCAAGCGCTGCCGGATTGGTGCAGCCCACCGCCATTCCCGGTGAGTCGGTACGGCCGAAACGGCTGTTCGCCGGCGGTACGGTGGTCTCGCGGAAACTGACCCAGGCGAGCACGCAGCCGGTCTGGCTGTCGCTGCGGCACAGCGGCGTCGATTTGAGGTCGCCGCCGACGTCCTTGCCGGCGGGCACCAGCACATTGTGGCCGGGAATATAGGCGGCGATCAGTTGCTTCGCCGCCGGCTTGCCCTCGATGGCGTTGGCGAGCAGCGCCTTGAGCACGCCGCTACCCTGGCTGTGGCCGATCAGGAT
>JANOCM010000177.1:0-3987 GCA_031412175.1 Alphaproteobacteria bacterium | reverse complement strand
AGTCGAATGGGCGATGTGCTGGGCCAAGGACAAGGGGATGCCCGCTGACCTTGCAAAGCTGCGCAAGGAACCCGAATTCCACCGCGCCGTGATGGCGGCGGTCGATCGCGTCAATTCGCGCCTGTCGGTGATCGAAAAGGTCCGCCGTGTTGTCATCGCCGACGAACCCTTCACCACCGACAACCAGCAGATGACGCCATCGCTGAAGATCCGCCGCCATGTGCTGAAACAGGTCTATAGCGACCGCCTCGACAAGCTTTACGCGGCCTGAGTGCATGAAAAAGGGGCGGCCCAACGGCCGCCCCTTTCTCATATCGGCGTATCGATCAGGCGACGGCGGCGATCGCGCGACGGCGGCGCATCGTGGCGCCGACGAGGCCGAAGCCGGCGATCAGCATCGCCCAGGTCGCTGCCTCGGGGACCGCACCGTTGAAGCTGAGCTGGCCGACAGCGAACTGCCCGTTGCTGCTGCCGTTGGTGCCGTTGCTGAACTGCAGCAGCGCGACATTGCTGGCATTGACGGTCACCAGGCTGAAGTTCGCGACGTTGAAAAGATTGCCCGACGTCAGCAGGACGTTGTTGCTGTCATAGGCGAAATAGGCCGAGGCGCCATTGTTGCCATAGTTTTCAAAGGTGAACGACACGTCCGACGCTGGCGCCGTGAAGCTGGCGTTGAGGAAATTGGCGGTCGGGTAATTGCCGCTCGCGGTGTTCGAAAGGCCGCCGAACGCCACGACCGGATCGCCGGCCGAAAAGGTGCCGCCCTGCAGCGAGAAGACGACGCCGGGATACTGGGTGGTGACGGCGGTGCCGCCGGGCAGCGCTGCGAAGTCGATGGTGACGGCGCCGGCGACGGCCGGCAGTGCGACAGCGACGGCAAAGGCGAGCAGGTTGCGCGAAATCATGATTTATTTCGCCAAGTTGACGATCGGTAAAGATATTATAGCAATAACCGTGCCATTTGCTGACATGATATAAAACAATGGGTTAACCTGCATCGACTTGTGACGTTGTAAAGTTTTATTACACTTTTTATGGTTCGGCGCCCGGGATTGCATGATCCACCTGCGGTGGCCGGCGATCGCAAACATGCTATGAGAGCGCCGCCATGACCGATCCGATGATGCTCCCTTGCCTTTGTTGCCAGCCCGGCGCTGTCCGGTGAGGATCGCCAGTTTCAACATCAATGGCACCAATGCCCGGCTGCCGCGGCTGCTCGACTGGCTGGCAGAAGCGCAGCCCGACGTCGCCTGTCTGCAGGAAATCAAGACGATCAGCGAAAACTTCCCGGTCGATGTGCTGCGCGACGCCGGCTACCACTGCCTCGTCCATGGCCAGAAGGGCTTCAACGGCGTCGCCATCCTCAGCCGTGAGCCGGCGGTGGAAACGCAACGCGGCCTGCCCGGCGACGATAGCGACGAACAATCGCGCTATCTCGAGGCCGAAGTCTGCGGCATCCGCGTCGCCAGCATCTATCTGCCCAACGGCAACCCGCAGCCGGGGCCGAAATTCGACTACAAACTGGCGTGGATGGCGCGGCTGCATGCCCATGCCGGCACCTTGCTTACCGACGGCGTGCCGACCGTGCTTGCCGGCGATTACAACGTCGTGCCCAATGACGACGACATCTGGTCGCCGGTGGCGCTGGCCGGCGACGCGCTGATGCAGCCCGAAAGCCGCGCCGCGTATCGCCAATTGCTCTGGCAGGGCTGGACCGATGCCATCCGCAGCGTCAATCCGCGCGGCGGCATCTGGAGCTTTTGGGACTATCAGGCCGGCGCCTGGCCGCGCGACCATGGGTTTCGCATCGACCATTTGCTGCTGTCACCGGCGGTCGCCGACCGGCTGCTCGATGCCGGCGTCGACAAGGCGGTGCGCGGCGCGGACAAGGCCAGCGACCAAGCGCCGGCCTGGGTGGTTTTGCGCGACTAAAGTGCTTTCTCGTACACCCGATACGTCCGCGTCACCTTCGCCTCGATCGCATCGGCGATCGATCGCATCGGGCCATTGTCGTCGAGGATCCAGCCGATCTCGCCGGCCGCCGCGCCGTAATTCTCGACCGCGGTGCGCCGGATATATTCGATCATCTGGAACGCCATCAGCGAGGCGATGCGGTGACCTTGCAGGCTTTTGCGGATGCCCATCAGCGGCACCCGGATCCGCCTGACCTGCGGCTTGCGCAGCCGCCACAGCAGTTTTGCCCAGCCAAACGGGAACAGCCGCCCGCCGAGATCGACGGTCAGTTCATTGATGTCGGGCAGCGAGATCATGAAGCCCACCGGCACGCCGTCATATTCGGCGATGCGGATCAGATCCTCGAAGACGATGGGTTTGAGCTTTTTGCCGACATGGGCGATTTCGCCCGGCGTCAGCGGCACGAAGCCCCAGTTGGTCGACCAGGCATCGTTGAGGATATCGAGGATCAGCGCCGCTTCCTCGGCAAAGCGCGACTTGTCGACCGGCCGCGTCACCAGCCGCGCATTGCGTTCGCTGGCGGCGACGATGCGCTGCACGATTTCGGGAAACGGCTTGACGATCGAAACCTGCCAAGTGTGCATGTCCTTGATCCCGGCATAGCCCCGCGCGAGGATCAGTTTCTGATAGTAAGCCAGGTGGTGCCCCATCATCACCGTCGGCGGCCGGTCGAAGCCATCGACCAGCAGCCCGGGTTCATCCCAGATCGACAGGCTGAACGGCCCCTGGGCACGCACCATGCCCTGCCCGCGCAACCAGCTTTCGGCGGTGTCGATCAACAGGTCGGCGACGGCCTGGTCATCGATGCATTCGAACATGCCCCAATGGCCGGTGCCGGCGCCCATGTGCTGCAGGACGAGCTCGTCGACCTGCGCCGAAATCCGCCCGACGATGGCGCCGCCGCGCGCCACCATCCAGAATTTGGCGCGGCCATGTTCGAACCAGGGGTTGCCGGCGATGCCGCCGATCAGCGCCTGCATCTCGCTGCGCAGCGGCGGCACGAAATGCGAGTCGGCAGCGTAGAGCCGATAGGGCAGCTCGATGAAGCGTTTGCGGTCGGCCGCGGATTCGACCGCGATCAGGGTAAGGGCACCGGTCACCAGCGGTCAGCCACCGCTGCCGGGCAGATACATGGCCTTCATCGTCATCGTCACGCTGCACCCCTGCTTGCCGGCTCGTGCCTAGGGCGGCATTGCGGCCAATTTGGGACAGGCGGTGCCGCTATTCTTCGGTGCGGATCAGCACCGCCTCGCCGATCAGCAGGAACAGCACGAACGGCGCCCATGCCGCCATCACCGGCGGCACCGTGCCGAAATTGCCCATCGCCAGCATGAAGTTATCGGCCACGAAAAATGCAAAGCCGAGGAACATGCCGATGACGGCGCGGACGAACAACCGCCCCGATCGCGCCAGGCCGAACGCCGCGACAGCGCCGAGCAGCGGCATCAGCACGGTCGACAGCGGCCCGGAAATCTTGTGCCACGCGGCGGCGACGAGCGTGTCGACCGGCTTGCCGGCGGCGCGCTGCTCGGCAATCTGCGGCCACAGGTCCCACAGCGGGATCCACGCCGGGTTGATGCTGGTGGTGGTAAACTGGCGCGGCACCACCGGCGTGGTGAAATGCAGCGCCGCCATCGGGGTCAGCGTGCCGCGCGCCACGTCGAACACCCGCGCCGCCGTCAGGTCCCAGCCGTCGCCCTGCGGTCGCGCGGTTTCGGCCATGACAACGCGCATCAGCTTGTTGTCCTGCCGGTCATAGATGGTGACACCGTTGAGGACCGTCGCCGCGCCGGCGCCGCTGACCGTCAGCGCGCGGAACAGGTCGTCGCCGCCGCGCACCCAGCTTTCGGCGATCGGCTTTTTTTCCTTGGGCAGCCGCTGATAGCCATTGTCCTGCCAGGTCTTCAGCGTCTGGGTGGCGCGTGTCGTGATACGTTCGTTGAAAACGAAATTGGCGCCGGCGATGATGAAGGCGGCGATGAACAGCGGCGCCAGGATCTGGTGCGCCGAAAT
>JANOCM010000176.1:0-1503 GCA_031412175.1 Alphaproteobacteria bacterium | reverse complement strand
GCGCGCAAGAAGTTCATGAAGGCGCATGGCCAGGTCTTCATGGTGCTCGGCATGATGCAGTGGTTCTGGTACCGCAGCGACAACATGCGCGAACGCTTCGTCAAGCTGTGCCGCGATCCCGACATCCAGCAGCTGACCTGGGAAGCCTATATGAACAAGGAACTGGTCCGCAAAAAGCCGATGGCCCATGTCAGGATTTTCCTGAAGGACACCGGCCAGTTGCTCGGCGCGCTGTTTTCGGGCGGCAAGAACAAGGAAGGCGCCAGCGCCCGGCCCTAGGCCGATGCGGCGGAGGGTGACAGCATGAACGCCGGACGCTGGCTGCTGCCGGCGACGGTGGCGGCTGTCACCACTTCGCTGATCGCGGCGATCGGGGCGACGATCACTGTGCTCGGGCCGTGGTATCAGGGCCTCAGGCAACCGAGCTGGGCACCGCCCGACATCGCCTTTGGCCCGGCGTGGACGCTGATCTTTGGCCTCTGCGCGATTTCGGCGGTGACCGCCTGGATGGCGGCGCCGACGCGCGATACCGCCAACAATCTGCTCGGGCTGTTCGCCATCAACGGGTTTCTCAACCTGTTGTGGAGTTTCCTGTTCTTTCGCGCCCAACGCCCCGACCTTGCCGGCTGGGAGGTCTGGATCCTGTGGGCGTCGATCGCGACGCTGATCGTCGCCTGCTGGCGGGTTTCGCACCGCGCCGCGTGGCTGCTGGTGCCGTATCTGCTGTGGGTGACCTTTGCCGGGCTGCTCAACGCCGCGGTGGTCGTGCTGAACCGACCGTTCGTATAGAAGTTACCTGCTATCGAGATGCACGGGCAAAGCCCGTGCCGGCGCCGGACGGGTTCAGTCGGCGAGTCGATAGGTAACGCCGAATTCGCTTCGAAAATTCGGCGTTACCTATCGCCGCCTCAGGCCTTGGTCTTCAGATACGCAATCACGTCCGCCCGATCCTGCGGCTTCTTCAGCCCGGCGAACGCCATATAGGTGCCCGGAATCGTCTTCTGCGGCGCTTCGAGATAGGTGAACAGCTGCTCTTCAGTCCACGTCAGGCCGCTGTTCTTGTTGGCCGGCGAGTATTTGAAGCCGGCGATGCTGCCGGCCGAGCGCCCGACGACGCCCCACAGCGAGGGCCCGACGCGGTTGACGCCCTTTTCGGCGACATGGCAGGTCTTGCACTGGGCAAACACCTGCTCGCCCTTGGTGGCATCGCCGGTCAGCGAGGCGAGAGTTACAGCAGCGGGCGCAGCAGCTTCTGCCGCTGGTGCCGCGGCAGGGGCGGTGGCTTCAGGAACCGCAGCCGGAGCCGTTGTTTCGACGGTTGTCGATGTCGCTGTCGACGTCTTGTCGCCGCCGCCGCACGCGGCAACCGTGGTCAAGATGGCCGCACTGACCAGCAGGCGCGAAAACGTTGCAGACGACATGATTTGCTCTCCCTCAAATCGGCGATCGATCGCCAAAGCTATACACAACCACCCCTTGGCCGCAATCCGATGCGGCACCAAG
>JANOCM010000175.1:0-4037 GCA_031412175.1 Alphaproteobacteria bacterium | reverse complement strand
GGCAACGGCCGGCGCCCGTCGAGCGCTTGCGCGATCAGCGTGGCGTGGAGCTCGACACCCGCGGTGGTGGCCCCCGACAGCCGGGTGAACGGGGTGATAAAGCGATCCGATTCGGGCAGATCGGCGCCGATCAGCACGATCTTGCCGGCGATCGCGTCGGCCAGCGCGGCAGCCGTTTCAGGTTCGGCGAACAGGTCGATCGGGAACGACGCGAACACCGGGCGATCGACGAATTTGGGCTTGCGGAACACGCTGGCGCCAGTGAAGTTTTCAAAACCCGGCGCCCCGGTGATGGCGTTGACGAGCAGTTTCGGCGGCGCCCTGGCGGGCGACGGCCAGGTCCGCCAGGCATTGTCAGAATCGACATCGAGCCGGATCGACGCCGGCCGCACCGACCCTTGCGCCACCCGCGCGAACAGGTCGCGCAGGTGCTTTTCCTGCCACGGCATGATGAATTCGCCATTGTCGGCATTGGTCGAATAGGCGAACCAGGTCGGGGTCCGCATCGCCCGCAACGCGGTCTCCAGCTTGTCGTCATCGGGTTGCGGCTGGTCGATCAGGATGTCGACGCCGATGGCGCGCGGCCCCAGCCGGTCGAGATTGGCCAGCGCCCGCCCCAAGAGCACGCGATCGAGCGGCGATCGCTTGCCGGTGGCAGCGAGCGTTTCCTCGGTGAACGTCACCAGCACCACCCGGCTGTCCTGGTCGACACGCGGCGCGGTGATCGCGGTGCGCACATCATAAAGCCCGCGTTCGGCGGCCAGCAGCACCGGCAGCTGCCAGCCGAAGCGCGCCACCACGACCGCCAGCGCCAGCACCCCCAATGTCGCCACCAGCCGCAGCCAGCCGGCCTGGACCAGGGCCGATCGCAATATCGCCAGCCGCTGCACGAACGCTACGCGCTCGGTCATGCGGCCAACGATCAATTCCCGGTCGGGGCCGCTGCCCCCGCAAGCGACCCCGTCAACGGTTTCGCTGCATCACCGACGATGGCAAAGCCCGACCAGTAATAGGGGTGCGAGGTATCGGCCTTGTCCATCAACCGCACCTGCGAGGCGCGCAACGCCTCGCCGACGCTGATCTGGCCGGCGTCGCTGAACAGCCCCGAGATCAGCGTCTTGGTGGCATCGTAATTGTCGGGCACCGGCCAGTGGCTGGCGATGACGGCGCGCGCCCCGGCGCCGACAAAGGCGCGCACCAGGCCGTCCAGTGCAAAATTGCCCCCCGTTGCGATGCCGGCGTCGCGCGTCGCTGCCGCCGTCGCCGTACCGGCGGTATCGCACGCCGACAGGATGATGGTGTCGGCATCGAGGCCGAGATCGAAGATCTCGCGGAACGACAGCAGGCCGTCCGACTGGGCATCGCCGAACGACGTCAGCAGCGCCGGCCGCGCCGGGCATTCCGGCCGCGGCGCGGTGACGAGGCCGTGCGTGGCGAAATGGATGACACGATAGGTGCGCAGGTCGGTGCGCGCCATCAGCGCGGTGTCGCTGAACGGCGCGCCGGTGACGATGTCGCTGCCGCCGCGACCCAACAGCCCGGCGCCGATCTTCAGCTCCGCCGCCGAGATCGGGTTGCCCCATTCGCGCAGCGGCCAGTCGCAGCCGTCGCGACCCGGAAGCGGCGTCATCGGCGCACCGGCGGTGATGCTGCGGGTCCGCGCGGCGGCCGGTTGCGCCGCCGCCGCCACCCCGGCCGGAATGGCGTTTTCGCCAAGCCCCAGATAGCTGCGGGTGCCGCGCGATGCCGCCAGCGCGCGCACTTCAAGGAAAGCGCGCGGACTGACCGCTGTCGAGACCATGCGGTTGCGCCCCAGCCAGGTAAGGCCGCGCATGTCGAAGGCATCGCCGTCGGGATCATCGGCACGTTTTTCCCAGGCGGCGAGGCCGGTGTCGCTGGCGATCAGCAAATTCGGCGGCAACTGGAGCAACGGGCCGTCGGGTTCGAAAACCAGATGGGTCACCGCCGGCATCGCCGCATCGACCGGATCGAACAGCGACCGATACAGCCGGCGCGCCGTCACCGCATCGAACGGATAGGTCGCGGCGCGGCCGTTTTCGAACCTGACGATGGTATCGCGCAGGCGCGCGACCATCGTGCCCAATTCCGGCGTCGAGGCGCCGACCCGGAAAATCCGCGCCGCGGCGGGGGTGGCAAATAGCGCATAGGCGGCATCGCCGACGAGCACGAGCTTGTAATAGGCCTCGCCGGCGCGCAGCTTGGCCTGCACATCGGCGAGCGTCACCACGGCATTGCTGATGCTGCGATAGCGCGGATAATCGCCCAGCCGCGCCAGCACGGCGGTCTGGTCACGCCCCAGCGCCTCGCGCTTCGTCCGCAGCGCCGCGATCGCGGCGGCATCGTCGGGATCGGCCACGGCCTTGACCGCGATCCGCGCGATATCGCCTTCGGCGCGCACGATATCGCGCGACAGCGTCACCGATTGCCGGAACAACCCGGCAGCTTCATCGCTGCCCCCCGACAATTCGCGCGCCAGCACCGCCTGTGTCTGCGCGACGCCGGGGCGGACGAGGATCTGGCTGGCGTCGAAGAATGCGCTGGCGCTCGCGTCGCCACCATCGACGAGCAGCGCAAAATACGGCCCGACCAGCCCGCGCACCGCCTGGCCGGCCCCCGATGTGCCGGGGCTCGCCTTGATGACATCGGCATAGATCGCGCGCGATTCCACCGTCTTGCCCTGCCGCGCCAGCAACGCCGCCAGCCGCGCCTGCGCCACCAGATAAGCGGCCGATCCGGGATAGTCGGTGCGGTAAAAATCCGCCGCCACTAGCAACGCCGCCTCGGCCGCGGCCGCCTGCCCGGCGCGTTCCTCGATGATCGCCATTTCGGTGGCGATTCCGGCCTTGAGCCAGGCCGTGCTCGCCACCCGGCCCTGGCGAACGGTATCGAGCCGGTCTGTCGCCGCGGCAAAGGCCCGCCGCGCCTCGACATTGCGGCCCTGCATGCGATCGGCGGCGCCGCCCAGGTACAGCGCCTGGGCATCGAGCATGGTGGCGCGTTCCGCCGGGGTCAGCCGCGCGTCGACACCCGCCAGCCCCTTCAGCGCGTCGTCGTCGCTGTTGAGTTTTTGCGCCAGCGGCACGTCGATATAGCCTTCGGCGACACGGCCGCGATCGAGGCCCGAGATGTCGGCGGCAGCGATCCGCACCAGTTCGGCGCGCGCCGCATCGGGGCGGCGGCGATTGAGTTCGTGCATGGCGCGGAAATTGCGGTTGAGCCGCGTCACCACCGGATCGGCGGGATCGAGCGCTTGGCCGGCGCGGACGAACAGCGCATCGGCCTCGGCGAAATTGCCGAGATTCGATTGCTGCAGCGCCTGGTTGGTCAGGTATTCGGCGCTGCGGTTGAAGCCTGGGCTGTTCTGCCGGCTGCGTTCGATCAGCAGGTCGAAAAACTCCGATGCTTCGGCAAAACTGCCCGAATTGTTGCGCACATAGCCTTCGGCCAACGCCTGGCCAGGATCCAGGCTGCCGGCCTGCACGCGCGCGAACGCCGCCGGGTCACCGGCCTCGGTGGCCGCGACATCGACTTCGCCGTTGACCGTCGCATCGCCGGCGAGCGACCGCAGCCCGAGCCGCAATGCCGAGCCATAGCCGGTCAGCCCTTCGGCGGCGAACAGCGTGTTGCCGCGCGCCAGCGTGTAGACCGACCAGGCGAGATCGCCCTGCCGGCATTTCGCCAGTTGCGCGCCGGGCAGTTCGGCGATGGCTGCCGCTGCCGGCGTTTCGCAGACCACCCCGTCGCTGCGGTTGGCGAGCAGCACGGCGCCCCGCGCTTCGCCGCCGCGCAGTGCCAGCAGCCGCCCGACCGGGCTGGCGGCGTCGCGGCAGACGATGCGGTAGCCGCGATCGAACATCGTCGTCAGCGCCGGATCAGCGACCCGCGACTGCGCCGTGCACAGCACGCCGCTGCTGCCGATGCGGAAGCTGTCGGCGAGTTTCAGGCTGGCGGCGGACGCCGGGGCGGCGGCTGCAACCATCACGGCGGCAAGGGCAAGCCGGATCATTTCGGGGTCT
>JANOCM010000174.1:0-13831 GCA_031412175.1 Alphaproteobacteria bacterium | reverse complement strand
CCGTTCGACGACCTGCTGCTGCGCGGTTCGTACGCGACGGGCTTCCGCGCCCCCGCCATCGGCGAGCTGTTCGGCGCCGCCTCGCGGTCCGACGCGCCGATCGACGATCCCTGCACCAACGTACCGGGCTCGCCGTACCAGACGTCGGCTACCGTCCGCGCCAACTGCACGGCCAACGGCGTGCCGGCCAACGGCAGCTACCAGGAACCGCTCGGCGGCCAGGTCTCGGTCACCACCGGCGGCAACCTTGCGCTGGTGCCGGAAACCTCGCGCACGCTGCTGTTCGGCGGCGTCTATGCCCCGACCTGGGCCCGCGACAACGGGTTTGCCAGCAACCTCAGCCTCGAAGTCAACTATTACGACATCAAGGTCGAAGGCGCGATCGCCCCGATCGGCGCCGACATCACGCTGGCGCGCTGCGTCAACACCGCCGATCCAATCAGCTGCGGCGCCATTTCGCGGTCGTCGGGCGGCAACATCATCCGCGTCAACGGCCTGCTCCAGAACATCGGCGAAATCACCACCCGCGGCATCGACGTGACCTTCAACTATCGCAGCCGCGCGACCTCGGCAGGCACGTTCGGCCTGTCGCTCAACGGCAACTTCCTGCTCGACTATTCGGAAACCGTGCCGTCGAGCACCGGCTTCACGACGACGAGCTACGAGGGCCGCACCCGCGGCTTCCCCGACCAGTCCTATCCCAAGTTCAAGGGCACCGGCGTCGTCGACTGGACGATCGGCGATATCGGCGCCTCGTTCACCGGCCGCTACATCAAGGCGGTGCGGGAGTTCGACAATCGCAAGCTCGACGGCACCTTCTACGGCGACGTCCAGATCACCTACACGCCATCGTTCCTCGATCGCCGCCTGGCCTTTGCGGTCGGCGTCAACAACGTCTTCGACCAGGATCCGCCGGCCTGCTTCAGCTGCACCGGCCCCAACTACGATCCGACCACCTATGACGTGCCGGGCCAGTTCGGTTACCTGCGCATCAGCTACAAGATGTAACGCCGGCATCTGCCGACATCGGGGGCTGCGGGTGACACCGCGGCCCCTTTTGTTTCGGGGCAAATCCCCCTAAGCCCGGCGCCATGACCACCCTCCCCCTGATGAAACCCTGGGTCGAAGCGATCCACGCCTATGTGCCGGGCAAGGCCAGCCTCGACGCGCGCCCGGTCGTCGCCAAGCTGTCGTCGAACGAGAACCCGTTCGGGCCTTCGCCGCACGCCGTCGCGGCGATGACCGCGGTGCTCGGCAACAGTCATCTCTACCCCGATCCGGCCTCGACGGCGCTGCGCGAGGCGCTGGCGGCGCAGCACGGCATCGAGGCCGATCACATCATCTGCGGCACCGGCTCCGACGAGTTGATCCACCTCGTCGCCGGCGCCTTTGCCGGGCCGGGTGACGAGGTGATCTATGTCCGCCACGGTTTCGCCGTCTACGACATCGCCGCGCGCCGCGTCGGCGCGACGCCGGTGGTGGCCGACGATGTCGATTATACCTGTGACGTCGATGCCGTGCTGGCGGCGGTGACCGAGCGCACCCGCGTCGTCTTCCTCGCCAACCCCAACAACCCCACTGGAACGATCATCCCGGCCGCCGAAGTGCGCCGGCTGCACGCCGGGCTGCGCCCCGATATCGTCTTCGCGCTCGATGCGGCCTATGCCGAGTTTGCGGAAGGCGAATATGAAGACGGCATCGGCCTTGCCCGCGCCCATGCCAATGTCGTGGCGCTGCGGACCTTTTCGAAGATCTACGGCCTCGCCGCGCAACGCATCGGCTGGGGCTATGCCCAGCCACCGCTGATCGCCGCGATGCACCGTATCCGCGCGCCGTTCAATGTGCCGACCACCGGCCAGGCCGGCGCCATCGCGGCGCTCGCCGATAGTGATTGGGTGGAAAAGACGCGGAGCCACACGATCCAGTGGCGCCAATGGCTGACCGGCGAGATCGAAGCGCTGGGCAACGCCGGGTTGCGCGCCATCCCGTCGGCAGCGAATTTCGTGCTCGTGGAATTCCCCGAGGATGGCCCGCTGACCGCCGCCGCCGCCAACGCCGCGCTGCTCGCCGATGGCATCATCGCGCGCTATCTTGCCGTCCAGGCGATGCCGCGCTGCATCCGCATCTCGATCGGGACGGAGGCGGAGACCCGTGCCGCGGCCGCGTCGCTGCGGGCGTTCGTCGAAAGCGCGGCCGGCTAGTGCTGCCCTTTTCGCGCGTCGCCATCATCGGCATGGGGCTGATCGGCTCGTCGCTGGCGCGCGCCATCCGCCAGACGATGCCGACGGTGCGGCTGACGGTGTCCGATGGCGATCCGGTGGTGCGCGAACGGGTGCTGGCGCTCGATCTTGCCGACGACGTCACCGAAAATGCCGGCGCTGCCGTCGTCGATGCTGAACTCGTCATCCTTGCCGTCCCGGTCGGCGCGATGGGCGCGGTGGCGGCGGAAATCGCCGCCGAACTGGCCCCCGGCGCGATCGTTTCCGACGTCGGATCGGTCAAGGAAAAGGTGCTCGTCGACCTCGTCGCGGCGCTGCCCGGGGTCATTGTCATCCCGGCGCATCCGGTCGCCGGCACCGAAAAGTCCGGGCCCGATGCGGGCTTTGCCAGCCTGTTCCACGACCGCTGGTGCATCCTGACGCCGGCGCCGGGCACCGACGACTGGCAGGTGACGCGACTGGGCGATTTCTGGCGGCTGCTCGGCGCCAAGGTCGAAACGATGGACGCCGCGCACCATGATCGCGTGCTGGCGGTGACAAGCCACCTGCCCCACCTGATTGCCTATTCGATCGTCGGCACCGCCAGCGACCTTGAAACCGTCACCCGCGGCGAGGTCATCAAATATTCCGCCGGCGGTTTCCGCGATTTCACCCGCATCGCCGCCAGCGACCCGGTGATGTGGCGCGACGTCTTCCTGAACAATCGCGAGGCAGTGCTCGAAACCCTCGGCCGCTTCACCGAAGACCTTGTCGCGCTGCAACGCGCCATCCGCTGGGGCGAAGGCGAAACGCTCGAGGCGCTGTTCACCCGTACCCGCGCCATCCGGCGGTCTATCATCGACGAAGGCCAGGACACCGAGGAGCCCGATTTCGGGCGCAAGCACTGATCGGTCGATATTGGGCCGCGTTGACGTACTTTGAAATATCTGTTGATCCTTTCGCCCGGCGATACGCGAGGGGGATCGAGTCGTGGCAGATCTTGTCGAATGGCGCGTGGCAGAATTCAGCCAAGGCCAAGTTCTCAAGGGCGATTTCCAGTTCAAGAAAGATGCCCAACCCGGCGTTTGTCTCGCCCTGACCGCAAGCTGGTTCCTGATTTCCAATTCCGGCCGGGACTTTGACACCTATGATGCCATGGTCGAGGCCGTGCTCAAGGATTTCAACAAGTCGGTGACCAAACAGAGCATTTATGACGATGCCCTGCGGAATGCCGGATCGGTCAGCGGCCCGCAGATCGCCATGCTTTGGAATGCGGTATCGACGACAACGAGCATCAAGTTCGACTACCGCGACAGCGGCTTGCTGGTCGATCCGTTCAAAAAGGCGATGTTCGACCTGCCGGAGGGATTTTTCCTGATGCGGCTGTTCTTTACCAATGGTTCCGGCCACGCCATCGGCGTTGCCCGTTCGTCCGAAGGCTTCAATGTCTTTGATCCCAACTTCGGCATCTTCGCGCTCGCCAGCGTGGAGACAGACGATTTTTCTGCCGCACTCTGGGCTGCTTATCGCGCCATGTCGCACAACGTGCAGGTGTGGCAATTCTTCGGCATGGCGGCGGCGCAGACTGCCAAGCAGCGGATGGAAGCGGCGCTCGCCAAATTGCGTTGAGCCCTGCCGCGTGCGATGCGGTCCGCAATCCAGGCATTGCAGGACCGGACCATGACCACGCGCACCAAGATCTTCTTCGACGGCGGCTGCCGCCCCAACCCGGGCGCAATGGAATATGCCATCGTCGCCGCCGGCCAGGTCCATATCCGCCATGATCTCGGCGCGGGGTCGAGCATGGACGCCGAATGGCTGGCGCTGATCGCGGCGCTGCAGATCGGGCAATCGCTGGGCGGTGAATTCGTGCTGCTTGGCGATTCGGCGGCGGTCGTGGCCATGGCCAATGGCAAGGTCAAATGCCGCGGCACCAGCGTCGCCCATCTGGCAACGTTTACCGCGCTCGCCAGCGCGGCCGGCCTGCCCAACGTCCGCACCATCAAGCGAACGCAGAACCTTGCCGGCATCGCGCTGACGCGATCCCATGCCAACGGGTGACGCCGTGCGCCGCGCGCGCGGACCGATCGCCTAGCGGCGGATCACCGGGCACGGCGGCAGCTGGCCGCGCGTCGCCCGCGTCGCCAGGTCCGCCGGCATTGCCGCAAATGTCACCGCCCCCGCCACGCCTTCGAAACTCAACCGCACCGGCGCGCGCAGCCGCTTTTCCGATACCGGTGGTGCCGCCGCGAATGCCGCTGCGATGCTCGCCGGGCAGATGGTGTCGACCGTGCCCGCCACCCGCAGGCCGCCACGGCCTTCGGGCACCAGCGTCGCCTTGACGCTCGCCACTTCGCCGCTCGCATCGGCGAGGGTAAAGCGGGCCACCTCTACCGTCCCCGATTTCGCCCAGGCGTCATAGGCGGTCAGCCGCGCATCGCCGGTGACCAGCATGTCGGCGTTGAAGGTCAGTGCATCGCCGCCGCCAAGCCGCAGCCGCGCGCCGGCCAGCACCAGTTGCCCGCGCGGCGCGCCGGCCGGACTGCCGGAAATGCCCGTTGTGTCGCGGCGTTCGCGCAGGTGGAGCTCGAGCGTGTCGGCGGAAATCGCCAGCGGCGCGAAGCCGAGCTGCGCCGTCGCCGCCTCGATCACCGTCGACAGGCGGATCAGCCGGCCTTCGACGATGTGCACGCTGCTCGCGGCGCTTTTGCCGGCGATGCTCACCGCGATCGCCGGGCTCACTATGGCGGAAAACTGCAGCCGGTCGGTGCCGATCACCGTCAGTTCGGGCTGCCAGGGGCCGCGGTTGATGCGGGCGCGGTCGGCGCTGGCGGCGAGTTTCACCGCGTCGCCGCCGGCCAGCCGCGGGCGTTCGACATTGGCCTCCATGCGATAGGGAAAGCCGGTGATTTCCACCGTCGCGCCGGGCAGCCAGCCTTGCAATGTCGCCTTGAAGTCAGCGGCCCAGCCCGACCACAGCCACCAGTAGAGCCCGATGCCGGCCAGCAGCGGCACCAGCGTCAGCCATAGCGGAAGGCGCTTGCTCATGCTGGCGCCCTCACGCCTGCAACGCATTGATGGCGGTGTGGACACGCGCCTCGATCGTATCGCGATCGAGGCCCGGCGGGATCGGCGCGCCGACCTTCATATGGACAATCCCCGGATATTTGACGAACGCCTTGGGCCACACCGTACCGCTGTCGAGCGCGATCGGCACCACCGGCAGCCGCAGCATCTTGTACAACCCGGCAAAACCCGAAGCGAGCGGCGGCGTCTCGCCGACACCGACCCGCGTGCCCTCCGGGAAAATCACCACCGGCCGCCCGGCCTTCATTGCCGCCTGCGCCGCCTTCATCATCGCGCGCAGCATCGTCGCCGAACCTTCGCGATCGACCCAGATCGAGCCCTGGCGGTCCGACGCGGCGCCCCAGATCGGGATCTTGCGCAATTCGGCCTTCATCACGACCGCGGGCCGCGCGAACCACCACAGGGTCATGATCGCCTCATAGGCCGATTCATGCTTCAGCGCGAACAGGTGCGGGCCGTCGGGGATGCGGCCGTCGATTTCCAGCCGGATGCCGGCCAGCCAACGCGCGCACCAATAAAACCAGCCGGCCCAGAGCTTTGGCCCGACAAACACCAATGCCGGCGACAGCCAGCCGGTGAGCAGCACCAGCGGCACGATGATCACCGAGCCGCCGTAAAAGGCCAGGGTGAACACGGCCGAGCGCAGCAACGCAACGACATAGGCGACGCCGCTCACAGCCCGGCCCCCGTCGCCAACGCCAGGCGGCGGAGCAGGTATTTGCTGTATTCGGTGGCGATGGTCGGCGCCTGCGGCTCGACCGGCACGGCATCGGAGACGACGCGCACGCCGGCCGGCAGCACCCGCGCCAGTTCCAGCCGCGCCCGCCGCATATGCCCCGCCGATGTCACCAGCCGGATCGAGCCGAACCGATGCCGCTGCACCCAGCGCGCAGTTTCCTCGGCATTCGACCGCGTGTCGACGGCTTCATAGCCGAGATCGGTGGTGTTGAGCCGCGCCACCTTCAGCCCGGCGGCGGCGGCGAGTTGCTTGCGCGTCGTCTGGCGGCCGACGCCCGACACCAGCATCCGCCGCGCCGCCCCGGCATCGAGCACCGCCAGCCCGCGCGACAGCCGCCCGGCGCCGCCGGTCAGCACGACAACGGCATCGGTGCGCGTATCCAGCGGTGCCGGATCGGGCAGCGTCAGGCTGAACCACAAGAAACCGCCGATCCACAGCAGCGCCAGCACGGCGATGACGCGGCCCAGCCCACCGGCGAGCCCGATGCTCTGCTTGCGGCCCCGCTCGCGGATGACGACGGGCTTTTTCGGGCGCGGGCGCCGGCTCACATCTCGCCGCGCTGGCGGCGCAGCGCGAACCATTTGGCGACATTGGCATTATGTTCGGCAAGCGTCTTGGCAAAGACATGCCCGCCGCTGCCATCGGCGACGAAATACAGCGCGTCGGTCGGTTCGGGATCGAGCACGGCGGCGATGCTGGCGCGGCCGGGGTTGGCGATCGGCCCCTTGGGTAGCCCGGGCTTGAGATAGGTGTTGTAGCCGGTATCGGCGTTCAATTCCGACCGCAGGATGCGGCGGCCGAGCGGCTTCCCCTTGGTCACCGGGTAGATGACGGTCGGATCGGCATCGAGCTTGATGCCCTGGCGCAGCCGGTTCGAATAGACGCCGGCGATCTTGCGCCGCTCCGATGCCTTGCCGGTCTCCTTTTCGACGATCGAGGCGAGGATGACGGCTTCCTGCGGCGTCTTGACCACCGTTGCCTTGCTGCGCTTGGCCCAAAGCTCGGCGAGCGTCTTGGTCATCGCCGCCTCCATCCGCCGCAACACGCGGCGGCGCGGCTCGCCGGGCTGGAATTCATAGGTTTCGGGCAGCACCGCGCCTTCGACCGGAATGCGCGCCCGCCCGATCAGCCGCGGTTCGGCATCGAGCCGTTCGGCAACCAGCACCGACGGAAATCCTTCGGGAATGGTGAGCGTGTAGCGGGTGACGCGACCGGCCTGCATGACGTCCAGATAGCTGCCCCAGCCATCGCCGCGGCGCAGGGTGTAGCTGCCGGCCTGCACCGGCTTGTCCGAACCGAGCAGCCGCGCCAGCAGGCGGAAATGCCGCTCGCCGTCGACAAGCCCCGCCTCCTCAAGGTCGCTGGCGACGCTGGCCAGGCTGGCACCCTTGGCGACAGTGATCGTCACGCCCTGCCCGGGCTTGCTGCCCCAGCCATACCAGGGTGCCACCAGCAACGGGCCGCCGACCAGCAGCAGCAGCCCGACAAAGGCGGTGACGGTACGGCGCATTGGCTGGCGGTCAGACGCCGCGCATCACCAGCGTCGCGTTCGTGCCGCCGAACCCGAAACTGTTGTTGAGCACCGCCTTGATCGGGCGTTGTTTCGGCACATGCGGCACAAGGTCGACACCGGTGCACGCCTCCGACGGATTGTCGAGGTTGAGCGTCGGCGGCGCCACCTGGTCGCGTAGCGCGAGCAGGCAGAAGATTGCTTCGACCGCACCCGCCCCGCCGAGCAGATGGCCGATGGCGGATTTCGTCGACGACATCGACACGGTTTCGATGGCATTGCCGAACAGCCGGCGCACGGCGCCAAGCTCGAGCTCGTCGCCCATCGGGGTCGAAGTGCCATGAGCGTTGATATAGTCGATATCGGATGGATTGAGCCCCGCGCGCTTCAATGCCATCGCCATCGAGCGGAACGCCCCCGAGCCTTCCGGATGCGGCGCGGTGACATGCCAGGCGTCGCCGGTCAGGCCATAGCCGATGACTTCGCCGTATATCTTCGCACCGCGCGCCTTGGCGTGCTCATATTCCTCGAGGCAGACGACGCCGGCGCCTTCGCCCATGACGAAGCCGTCGCGGTCGCGGTCATAGGGCCGGCTGCCGCGCGTCGGATCGTCGTTGAAATGCGTCGAAAGCGCCTTGGCCTGCGAAAAGCCGGCGATGCCGAGCGGGCAGATGGCGCTTTCGGCGCCGCCGGCGAGCATGACATCGGCATCGTCGAGCGCGATCATCCGCGCCGCGTCGCCGATGGCATGGGCGCCGGTCGAACAGGCAGTGACGACGGCGTGGTTCGGCCCCATCAGCCCGTATTTGATGCTGACCTGGCCCGAGATCAGGTTGATCAGCCGGCCGTGGACGAAGTGCGGCGACACCCGGCGCGGGCCCTTTTCGTGCAGCACGATCGATTCCGATTCGATGCACGGCAGGCCGCCGATGCCGCTGCCGATCGAGCAGCCGGCGCGGAAACGCTGCTCCTCGGTCATGTCGGTCAGCCCGGCGTCTTCGAGCGCCTGGCCGGCGGCATCGATGCCATAGGTGATGAACGGATCGACCTGGCGCTGCACCTTGTAGTCGACGCGGGTGTCGGCGTTGAAGGTTTCGCCCGAACCGTCGCCGCGGATGACCTCGCAGGCGATGCGGCAGACGTAATCGGTGGCATCGAAACGAGTGATCGTCGCGGCCCCGGATTTCGACGCCAGGATATTCGCCCAGACCGTTTCGACATTCGACCCCAACGGGGTCACCATGCCAACGCCGGTAATTACAACGCGCCGCATCGGCACTTCATCCTTCCCAGATGTGCCCGTGCCATTCGCTGCGGCACAGGCTGTTCTTCAGGCTTTTATACGCGAAACGGCCTTTCGCATATCCGCGAAAGGCCGCTCGGTCGGTGACGTTTCAGGCATGCTGCCGGCACCCCGGCGCCCAATTCAGTCTTTCTGGTTGGCCGCGATGAAGCCGATGGCATCCTTCACGGTCAGGATCTTTTCGGCGGCATCATCGGGGATCTCGACGCCGAACTCTTCTTCGAACGCCATCACCAGCTCGACGGTGTCGAGGCTGTCGGCGCCCAGGTCGTCGATGAAGCTGGCATCGTCGGTCACCTTGTCGGCTTCGACACCCAGATGCTCAACGACGATCTTCTTCACGCGGTCGGCGACGTCGCTCATGGGATCCCTCTTTCGATTTGCACTTTGGCGGGTTTGTATGACGATTGGCGATAGCGGGCTGCGCTTGGCGTGACAAGTGCTGGCGATGCAGCGTTGTTCATCAAGCCAGGCTCAGATCATTGCCATCCCGCCGTTGACGTGCAGGGTCTGTCCCGTCACGTAACCGGCCTCGCGGCTGGCCAGATACACCACGCCGGCGGCGATATCGGCGCCATCACCCAGCCGCCCGGCGGGGATACGCCCCGTCAGCGCCGTCTTCTGCGCCTCGGGCAGCGCATCGGTCATCGGCGACGTGATGAAGCCCGGTGCGATGCAATTGACGGTGACGTTGCGCGACGCGACCTCCTGCGCCAGCGCCTTCGACATGCCGATCAGCCCGGCCTTCGACGCGGCATAATTGGCCTGGCCCGGGTTGCCGGTGACGCCGACGACCGATGTCACCGAAATGATGCGGCCGAAGCGCTGTTTCATCATCATCGGCTTCAAGGCGGCGCGGGCGAGGCGGAAGGCGGCTTCGAGGTTGACGCGGATGACCATGTCCCATTCCTCGTCCTTCATGCGTAGCGCGAGGTTGTCGCGGGTCACGCCGGCGTTGTTGACGAGGATGTCGAGCCGGCTACCCAGCGCCTCGAGCGCCTGCGGCACCAGCGCGTCGACCGCGGCGGCGTCGGACAGGTTACACGGCACGACGACGGTCTCGCCGCCGATTTCCACGCGCACCGCCTCCAGCGCATCGGCGCGGGTGCCGGACAGCGCGACGCGCGCGCCCTGCGCGGCCAGCGCTTTCGCAACGGCGCTGCCGATGCCGCCGCTGGCGCCGGTGACGAGCGCGGTCATGCCGGTGAGATCGAACATCGCCTAAAGCGCCTTCGCCAGTGCCTCGACGCCGGCCATGTCGCCGGCGGTGTGCATCGTTGCATCGGGGGTGATGCGGCGGACCATCGGCCCGAGCACCTTGCCGCCCAGTTCGACAAAGCCGGTGACGCCCAAGGCCGCCATCGCCAGCACCGATTCGCGCCAGCGCACCGTGCCCGTCACCTGTTCGACGAGCAGCCGGCGAATGGTGTCGGGATCGGTGACCACGGCTGCCGTCACATTGGCGACCAGCGGCACGAACGGCGGCTGCACGGCGCAATCGGCCAGCGCCGCCGCCATTACCTCGGCCGCCGGCTGCATCAGCGCGCAATGGAATGGCGCCGACACCGGCAGCAGCACCGAATGGCGGGCGCCGCGCGTCTTCGCCAGCGCCATCGCCCGCGCCACCGCCTCGACATGGCCCGACACGACGACCTGCCCGGGAGCATTGTCGTTGGCTGCGGCGCAGACTTGGCCCTGCGCGGCTTCCTCGGCGATCGCCTGCACCGCTTCGAACCCCAGTCCGAGCAGCGCCGCCATGGCGCCTTCGCCGACCGGCACCGCCGCCTGCATCGCCGACCCACGCAAGCGCAGCAGCCGCGCGGTTTCGGCAAGCCCCAGCGATCCGGCGGCGGCGAGCGCGGTGTATTCGCCAAGGCTGTGGCCGGCGACATAGGCCGCCTTGTCGGCGAGCCGGATGCCATCCGATTCGAGCACGCGCAGCGCCGCGATCGACACCGCCATGATCGCCGGCTGGGCATTTTCGGTCAGCGTCAGCTGGTCCTCCGGCCCCTCCCACATCAGCCGCGACAGATGCTGGCCGAGCGCATCATCGACCTCCTGGAAAACGGCGCGGGCGATCGGGCTGGCCTCGGCAAGACCGCGGCCCATGCCGACGGACTGGCTGCCCTGGCCCGGAAAGATGAAAGCGCGGATGATGGCCTCCCCAGATATGAATGCCGGGCGATTAGGCGGTTCGCGGCAAACGCGCAACAAAAGTGCAGCATGACGGCCAATCGAGTTCATTTATCCCCGTTGCGTGCGGCGAAGGATTCGATAAGGGTGAAGATGCTTGCGGCTCGGGGGGCGCGACACCGTGTCATTGCGCTGTTCATCCACCGGCCAGCCGTGTCATTCCATCATCGGGTGACGCGATCGAAGTTTGAACCGCCACGCAGACGGCCCCCGCCTGCAGCTTGAAGAGGGATTTCATGCGACCGACTGCAAACGCCATTCACCGTTCCGCCGTGCTCGCCATCGCTGCACTGGCGCTTGGCGCTGCGCTGCCTGCCCAGGCCGCGGTGTCGCCGGCCGTCGGCAAGGCGCTGAACCAGGCCGCATCGGCCGCCAAGGCCGGCAACAACGCCGCTGCCATCAGCGCCGTCAACGCCGCGCGCAGCGCCGCGACGACGGCCGAGGAAAAGCAGAAGGCGGCGCAGATGGCCGGCTATGTCTTCACCCGCGCCGGCCGCTACGGCGATGCCGCCTCGGCGCTCGAAAGTGCCGGCGCCAGCCCGCGCCAGCTGGCGCCGCTCTATTACCAGGCCGGCAATTATGCGAAGGCGACGTCGCTCGCCCGCCAGGCCGGCGGCGAGGACATGCAGATCCTGATTGCCCAGGCGTCGGTCAAGCAGGGCAAGTACGGCGATGCCGTCACCGCCTACAACAACCTCATCAAGTCGAATGGCCCCAAGCCGATCTATCTCGAGAACCTCGCCGGCGCCCAGTACAAGGCCGGCGACAAGAAGGGCTATCTCGCCACCACCGAAAAGCTGGTGCGCGTCGATGGCTCGCCGGCACGGTGGAAAACGCTGCTGGTCAATTTCCAGCAGGAACAGATGCGCCCCGAGGCCAAGCTGGCATTGTATCACCTGCGCACCGCCACCAACACGATGGATCGGCCGGCCGATTACCAGGAATTCGCCAAGCTGGCGCTGGTGTCGAACCAGGCCGGTATCGCCGCCAGCGCGCTCGCCAAGGGCGGTGGCGCCGGCGACGCGATGGGGGCAAAGCTCGCCCAGGCCGCGACCGGCATGGCCGCCAAGGCGGCGACGGAAGCGCCCAAGCTTGTTGCCAATCCGGCGACGGCGGTGCGTGGCGGCAACGCCTATTTCGGCATCAACCAGTTCGGCCCGGCGATCGCCGCCTATGACAAGGCCATCGCCGCGAATGGCGCCGACGCCGACCAGGCCAAGGTGTTCAAGGGCATCGCCGCGATGAAGGCCGGCAATGCCGGGCTCGCCCGGCAGTCGTTCGCGGCCGTCACCGACAAGGCCGGCATGAAGGATATCGCCAATCTGTGGGGGCTGTATGCCGCAACGCACAGCGGCATTGCGGCACCAGCGCCGGCGGCACCTGCCAAGCCGGCGTAATCACCCACATTTCAAATCGGTCATAACCACCATCAGCGTGCCGTTTCGGGCGTGCTGATGGTTGACGTTGTGCGCCGCACGCGCCATTCCAGCGCCGGACGCAGCGCCGTCCCTCCTCCAGAGATCCGAAAGCAGGATCATGCCCAGCAACGACCCAGAACGATCGACGAGGCCGCCCAGGCCGTTGCTGCGCTGAGCCCTCGGCTCACCTCGGCGGCGCGGGCGGCGTCGCGACTATGAGGTGACCATGACCACAAAAATTCGCTTTGCCGCGGGTCAATCGCGCCGTATGCCAGCGCTGCGCGATCCCGAAGCCGTGTTTCGCCAGGGCCAGAATTTTGGTGACCGGCTTGCCGACCGCGTTGCCGCCATCGGCGGCTCGTGGCGCTTCATCATCGCTTTCAGCTTTGTGCTGGTGGCGTGGGGGCTGCTCAATACGCTGGTGCTGGGGCCGCGGGCGTTCGACCCGTTCCCTTTCATCTTCCTCAACCTGATGCTGTCGATGGTCGCCGCGCTGCAGGCGCCGATCATCATGATGAGCCAGAACCGCCAGGCCGCCAAGGATCGCGTCGAAGCGCGGCTCGATTATGAGACAAACATGCGGTCAGAGGTGCAGATCGGCCTGCTGCAGGAACAGATCGCCGAATTGCGCAGCTTGCTGCTGACAACACGCGCGGTCGAACGCGTGGATTGACAGTGTGGCGGGGCCGAGGCCCTGCCACGCGACCCTGTGGTGACGGGGCCGAGGCCCCGCCACGCGACCCTGTGGTAGCGGGGCCGAGGCCCCGCCACTCAATGGCCGCTTTCGGCCGGTTTCGATTGCAGCTGCAGGTAATTCTGCAGCCCCATCTGGGCGATCATCGTCTGCTGGGTTTCGATGAAATCGACATGTTCTTCCTCGGCGGCGAGGATTTCGGCGAACAGGTCGCGGCTGGGGTAATCGCGGACGGTTTCGCAATGGGCGATGGCGTCCTTCAACAGCGCGCAGGCTTCGTGTTCGAGCGCCAGGTCGGCGGCGAGCACCTCGGGCACATCCTCGCCGATGCGCAGGCGGTTGAGCGCCTGCATCCCCGGCAGGCCGTCGAGGAAGAAGATGCGTTCCATCAACCGGTCGGCATGCTTCATCTCGTCGATCGATTCGTGCCGCTCATATTCGGCCAGCCGCTTGATGCCGAGATTGTCGAGCAGGCGGTAATGCAGCCAATATTGGTTGACCGCGGTCAGCTCACCCTTGAGCACGGCGTTGAGAAATTCGATGACCTTGGTATCGCCGCGCATGATGTCGTGCCTTTTGCAAACCCGCTGGCGACCTTGGCGCAACTATCGCACCGGGTCAATCTGGCCGACAAATTGTGCAATGTTTACAGTCAACTGCGATTGCAACGCGGTCGCAATCGGTCAGGC
>JANOCM010000173.1:0-2096 GCA_031412175.1 Alphaproteobacteria bacterium | reverse complement strand
GGCACGACGGGCGAATCGCCGACCCTCAGCCATGCCGAACATTATGCCGTCATCACCGCCTGCGTCGACACGGCGAAGCAGCGCGTGCCGGTCATCGCCGGCTGCGGATCGAACGACACCGCGACTGCCATCGCGCATATGGCGCACGCCGAGAAAGTCGGCGCCGATGCCGCGCTTATCGTCGTGCCCTATTACAACAAGCCGTCGCAGGCTGGGCTGATCGCGCATTTCACCGCGCTGACCGAGCGATCGACGCTGCCGATCATCATCTACAACATCCCCGGGCGATCGGTCGCCGACATGAGCACCGAGACCATGGCGGCGCTGGCGAAACTGCCGCGCATCATCGGGGTGAAGGATGCCACCGGCAATCTGGCGCGGGTATCGGCGCAGCGCGAAGCCTGCGGCGCCGATTTCATCCAGTTGTCGGGCAACGACGACATGGCGTTGGGCTTCAACGCAATGGGCGGGGTGGGGGCGATCTCGGTCACCGCCAATGTCGCGCCGAAACTGTGCGCGCAGTTCCAGGCGGCGACGCTGGCCGGCGATTTCCGCACCGCGCTGGCGATCAACGACCGGCTGTATCCGCTCCACGCCGCGCTGTTCAGCGATACGTCGCCGGGCCCGACGAAATATGCGCTCGCGCGTTTGGGCAAGATGAAGACCGACGTCCGCCTGCCGATCATCGAGCCCAATGCGGCGTCGTGCGCTGCCGTCGATGCGGCGCTTGCCCATGCCGGGCTCGCCTGATGGCACGGCCGCACAAGGAAAGCGTCAAGGTCAAGACCGTCGCGCAGAATCGCCGCGCGCGGTTCGAATATTTCATCGAGGAGGTCGTCGAGGCCGGCATTGCGCTTGCCGGCACCGAAGTGAAATCGCTCCGCGGCGGCGAAGGCAGCATCGCCGAGGCCTATGCCGAGTTGAAGGACGGCCAGATGTGGCTGGTCAACGCCAATATCCCCGAATTCAGCCACGGCAACCGCTTCAACCATGAACCGAAACGACCGCGCAAGCTGTTGCTCCACGAACGCCAGATCAACAAGATGGGCGCCGCCGTCGCGCGCCAGGGCATGACGCTGATCCCGCTGTCGATCTATTTCAACGATCGTGGCCGCGCCAAGGTCGAACTCGCGCTCGGCAAGGGCAAGCAGCTCCACGACAAGCGCGAGACCGAGAAAACCCGCGACTGGAAACGCGACGCGGCGCGGATCATGCGGGAGCGCGGCTGATGGCGGACGGCGAGGGCTTCAAGGACAAGCTCGTTGCCGTCAAGCAGGCGTGGGCGCGCGCCGGCCGGCTGCTGACCGGTGCGCCCGACGAGGAGCACGCCCACCGCCTGCCGCCGGGGCAGCGGCTGGTCACCAACTGGCCGGTGCTCGATCTTGGCATCCAGCCTGATGTGGCGCGCGCCGACTGGCGGGTGACGGTCGATGGCGCGGTCGTCAACCCGATCGTCTGGAGCTGGAACACGCTGCTCGAGCAGCCAAAGTTCGAGGATGTGTCCGACATTCACTGCGTCACCCAATGGTCACGCTATGACAATCGCTGGGAGGGGGTTTCGACGCAGCATCTGCTGTCGGTCGTCCAGCCGCTGCCCAATGCCGCGCATGTCGTCCTGCATGGCTATGACGGCTATACCACCAACGTCCGGCTCGATCATTTTGCCGAAGATGATTGCCTGCTGGCGCACAGCCACGACGGCGCACCGATTTCGCGTGAACATGGCGGCCCGGTGCGCGTCATCATCCCGCGTTACTATCTGTGGAAATCGGCGAAATGGCTGAAACGCATCGAGATCCTGCCGGCTGACAAGCCGGGGTTCTGGGAAACCCGCGGCTATCACAACGAAGGCGATCCCTGGACGGAGCAGCGTTACGGCTGACGAACCGGCCTCGCAGCTGCCCGACCCGCCGACCGGCTGGCCGGCGCCCTATGCCGATGGCCAGGCCAGTCCTTGGATTGGCCAGCTGCTGATGACGCTGCCGATGGCACTGGCGGTGCTGTCGGCCAGCGGCCGCATCATCATCGGCAACGACGCGCTGTTCGCCACCGTCGGCGCCGGCTGCCGGCCGGGGGCACGGCCCGAATGGCTGGTG
>JANOCM010000172.1:0-2351 GCA_031412175.1 Alphaproteobacteria bacterium | reverse complement strand
CCACCGCAGGTCGTCATCGGTGACCGCTTCGGCACCAGCGCGGCGCCGGCGCTGGTCGCAGTGATCGAGCGGCACTTCCGCAGCGCCGGCTGGCGGGTGGCACGCAACACGCCCTATGCCGGCGGCTATACCACCGAATTCCACGCCGCCGCAGCTGCCGGCATCCATGCCGTGCAGATCGAAATCGATCGCAGCCTTTACATGGATACCAATCGCATGGCGCTCAACGCCGGCTTTGCAGCGGTCGCGACGCAACTCGCCGGCCTGGCGCGGCTGCTCGTCGGCGCGGCGCCGGTGCTGGGTCTGGGCCCGGCGCTGCGCGAGGCCGCGGAGTAAACGGGCCGCCGAATGAAAAGGCCGCCTCGCGGGGGGGGTGCGAGGCGGCCGATTTCCACATGTTTCCCGTAGGGAAATGCCGGGACAAGCCCGGGATGTGTGGCGCCGGTGCAAGGGGGGCAACACCAGCGCGCAACACTGAAATAGGAAGCCGCCGTCGCGCTTCAAGGTTCCCGCCGGCGCGTTTTGTCGCAGGTTTTTTGTGGTCTCTCAGATGGTGAAACGCAATGAGAGCCGGATATCGCGGCCGGGCAACGGCGCGAAATCCTTGAGGAACGAGGCGTGCCGCCGCGCATCGACATCGAAGATATTGTTGGCCGACAGCACCAGCGAGGTGTTCGGCCGATCGGCAAACGGCCGCACGCTGAGGGACGCATTGACCATCGTGTAGCCCGCTGTTTCGGTTTCGAACGCCGCGACCTTTTTCTGGGCACTGGCGTGCTCGATCTCGGCGCGGGCATCCCAGACGGGGCCGGTGACGCCGATGCCGCCGAGCACCCGGAACGGCGGAATGCGCGGCACCCGGCCAAGGCCATCGAGCAGCTTTGCATCGGTGTAATCGGCCAGCGCATCGATCTTGAGCTGCGATTCGCCGAACCGCGCCACGGTCACCTCGCCCTGGACCTCAAAGCCGAGATAGCGCGCCGATGCCTGGTCGAACTGGAACACCGGCAGCCCATCATCGACATCGCCGGTTTGGACTTCATAGATATAGTCGGAAAAGCGATTGTAATAGACCGAGGCTTCGAAGGCATAGCCGGACCCCTTGCCACGCAGCACGATCTCGGCCCCGTTTGCGCGTTCCTTGTCAAATTCGGGGTTGCCGATCTCGAATGCCTGTGTCCCTGCGTGCGGACCATTAGCCAGCAGCTCCTCCGCCACCGGCCCGCGTTCGGTGTGCGACAGGTTCACCCCGGCGCGCCAGCCATCGAACAGCCCGATGCTGGCACCGGCCGAGCCCGAGAACAGGTCGAAGCTGCGATCGACGAACACTGGTTCACCGCGGAAATCGCCAACGGCAGCCCGTACCTTGGCGTTTTCATAACGGCCGGCGAATTCGGCCTTGATGGTCCCGAAATCGAATTCCTGCAGCGTGAACACGCCGATCTGGCTGCTCTGGTTGCGCGGGATGAAGGCTTCATCGCCGACCACGTTGAAGTCGCGGGTGAAGACCTGCACTCCGCTGCCGCCGCGCCAGCTGCCGCCATTGCCAATAGCGCGCTTGGCCTGGCTGATTTCCAGCCGGCCTTCGAGGCCACGATTGAAGAACGTCGTGCCGATCTCACCTGCTTCGGAAAGTTCCGAATGCTGGTAGTCGGCATAGCCGGCGCGGACCTTGATCGCGTCGATGAAATCGCCGTCGACGTTGATCTGCCCGCGGACGTCGATGCGATCCTGCTTGACCTTGAGGCGGACGAATTCGCCGTCGCCGGTCGCCGTGTCGTAGCGCGGTGGCACCCCGTACAGGCTGTCATAATGGCCATAGCCGATGCCGAGTTCGCCGCCGGCATCGATGAACGCCACGCCAGCGCCGGCATTCCAGGTTTCGCTGGCGGTATTGGGCAGCCGCCGACGCAGGCCGGCCAGCGCATTGGCAGCGGGGGCCTCGCTGGCCAGCGCGGCGGCGCGCGCCGGCCCGGACAGGACAAAGCTGCCGATCTTCAAGTCATCGGTGCGCGAGTAGCTGCCATCGGCGTGGACAACGATACGGTCGGTTAGCGGCAATTCAGCCACCCCGGCAGCGGTGCGTTCATTGGCAGCGGACCCATAGGTGCCGAGCACGTCGAGATGAACGGCCTCGCTCGGCACTTCGCGCGGAATGCGCTTGTCGACGACGTTGACGACGCCGCCGATTGCCGACGAGCCATAAAGCAGGGACGCCGGCCCGCGCAGGATCTCGATCCGATCGGCGAATTGCGGATTGATGACCACCGCATGATCGACCGAGGTGTTGGAAACATCGAAGCTGCCGATGCCATCGGTGAGGATGCGGACGCGTTCGCCCTGGAAGCCGC
>JANOCM010000171.1:0-3297 GCA_031412175.1 Alphaproteobacteria bacterium | reverse complement strand
TCGCCATTGGCGCCCTTGGGCCAGCGCGCGCCGCACGCCGACAGGGTGATCCCCGCCGCCATGCCGCCGAGCAGGCCGCGGCGGCTGAGGCGCGACGGCCTAGGCATTGCGCAGATACCAGTCGTAGTCGAGCGGCGACACGACCTCGAAAAACCGCTCCTGCTCGGTGCGCTTGACGCTGGCGAACATGGCTTGGAAGCGTTCGCCGAGATAATCCGCCATCACCGGCGAGGCGGCAAAGGTATCGACCGCCGAGAACCAGTTCGACGGCAGCCGGATGCCGGTTTCGGCGCTTTGCGCATAGCCGTCGCCGACGACCGGCGGGCCTGGATCGATGCGGTTGGTCATGCCGTGATGGACACCCGCCAGCAGCGCCGCCAGCGCCAGATAGGGGTTGGCGTCGGCGCCGCAGACGCGGTGCTCGACATGGCGGGTAGCGGGCGCCCCGGCCGGCACACGCAGCGACACGGTGCGGTTGTCGACGCCCCAGGTCGGCGAGACCGGGGCAAAGCTGTTGGCCTTGAAGCGGCGATAGCTGTTGGCGTTCGGGGCGAAGATGGCGAAGGCATCGCCCAGCGTGTCGCGCATGCCGCCGACGGCGTGGCGCAGCGCGTCGCTGCCCTTGGGGCTGTCGCTGGCAAAGATGTTGGTGCCCGCTTCATCCTCGACGCTGACGTGGAGGTGCATGCCGCTGCCGGCGCTGGCGGCAAACGGTTTCGCCATGAAGGTCGCGTCCATGCCGTGCTTGCGGGCGACGCCTTTCACCAGCCGCTTGTACATCACCGCCTCGTCGGCGGCGCGCAGCGCGTCGTTGCGGTGTTTCAGAGTCAGTTCCATCTGCCCCGGCGCATATTCCGAAATGGCGCCTTCGACCGGCACGCCCTGGACATCGGCGGCGCTCCACAGACCGCGCAGGAAAGCATCGGCATCCTGCAATTCGGTCAGCCCATAGGTGCCGTGGAGCACCGGTGGCCGGCCGCCGAGGCTGGCGATGCGCGGGGCGCCGGTTTCGTCACGCGCCACCGCGTCGACGAGATAATATTCGAGCTCGCAGGCGACCACCGGCTTGAGCCCGTCGGCGGCAAAGCGCGCGATGACGCCGGCGAGGACGGCGCGCGGATCGAGATCGCTCACCCGGCCGTCGCGTTCGTGGATCGACAGCATGACCTGCGCGACATCGTCGCCGAGCCACGGCGCGCGCACCAGTGTGCCGGGGGCGGGGCGGGCGGCGCGATCGCTGTCGCCTTCCTGCCAGACCAGGCCGGTATCGAAGCAATCCTGGCCGGTTATGTCGGCGACGAGGATCGAAACGGGCAGGAAGCGGCCATTGTCATAGACCGGCAGCAGTTCGTGGCGACGGATGCGCTTGCCGCGCGGCACCCCGCTCATGCCGGTGAACATCACTTCGAAGAACGCGATGTCCGGATTGGCGGCGAGGAAGCCTTCCGCCTCGTCGCGGCCGGCAACGGCGATCAGCGGGGGCAACGCAGGCGGCAACGGCAATCCTTTGGCAGTCGTATCCCCGCCAGTGCGGTACCGATACGATCCCCGCAGATGCCGGGGTCGTCAAGGGGCTGTGATCACAAACCCGACCCTAACGCGTGTTGCGCTAGCGGTCAGCTTTTGCGATGAGCGGCAGATGTTCAGGTCTCTCGTCGAAAAGCTCGCCCGCAACCGCCGGGTTCGCCGCACGCTGCCCAACAATGTCGACCTGTATGTTTCCCCCGACAGCCAGCTCCGCTACCTGAAGGGCAGTTTCGACGCCGACCTCGTCGACCTCGGCAAGCGCCATGCCAAGCCGGACTCGGTCGTCTGGGACATCGGCGCCAATTGCGGCGTGCTGGCGTTCTCGGCCGCCGGCGCCCGCCAGATCGTCGCGGTCGAGGCCGATCCCTTCCTGTCGAACATGCTCCAGCAGTCGGTGGCCATGAACGGCGTGCCGGTGGCGATCGTCACCGGGGCAGCCTGGTCGTCGGCGGGCCTCGCCAGTTTCACCATCGCAGGCCGCGGGCGGGCGTCGAACCATCTCACCGTCACCGGCGGCAATGGCAACCCCGGCGAGCGCGGCCGGCTGATGGTGCCGACCCTGACCCTCGACAGCCTGCTCGATAGCTTCCTGCCGCCAACGCTCGTCAAGATCGATGTCGAAGGCGCCGAAGCCGCCGTGCTCGCCGGCAGCACGCGGCTGCTCGGCGAAATCCGCCCGGCCTTCTACATGGAGATTGCGAGCAACCGCGACGATATCGCGCCGGTGCTGCGCGCCGCCGGTTACCGGCTGGAGCAGGTCACCGACATCAACTGGCTGGCGGAGCCGGCGTAGTATTGCAGCAACACCGTCGCACGCAAGCCGCATCTACCCCTCGTCTGACACGCGATTGTCATGCACTACATGTAGGGGCTCGCCATCTGAGGCAGACAGGACGTCTGGCACATGGCAAGTCACCCGCTCGTCGCGTTCGAAAGTGGTGAAATCGCGTCGCGCGCCAAGGCTGCGCCACCCCGAATTCCCGGCAAGGCGCATTGGCAGGACGATGAGGAGGTCACGCCGCGCGGCAAGCTGAAATTCCGCACGGTGTGGATCAGCGACACTCACCTCGGCACTTCGGGGTGCAACGCCGAATTGCTCCATGATTTCCTCCACTCGATCAAGCCCGAGACGCTGTATCTCGTCGGCGACATCATCGACGGCTGGCGGCTGAAGCGCGGCTGGTACTGGCCGCAGCGCCACAACGACATCGTCCGCCGCGTGCTGAAGCTCGCCAACAAGGGCACCCGCGTCGTCTATATCCCGGGCAATCATGACGAAGCGCTGCGCGACTATACCGGCCTCGAATTCGGCGGTGTCGAAGTCATGCAGGAGGCGATCCATGTCACCGCCGATGGCAAGCGCTTCCTGGTGCTCCACGGCGACGAATTCGACGGCGTCGTGCTTTATGCGCGCTGGTTGGCGTTCGCCGGCGACATCGGCTATTCGGTGCTGCTCAAGATGAACGTCTGGTTCAACGCCGTGCGGCGACAGTTCGGCCTGCCATACTGGTCGCTGTCGGCGTATATCAAGCACCGCGTCAAGAACGCCGTCGCCTTCATTTCGCACTACGAGGAAGTCGTCGCCCATGCCGCGCGCGAACGCGGCGTCGATGGTGTCGTCTGCGGCCATATCCATTCGGCCGAGATCCGCGATTTCGGCGGCGTCATCTACATGAACGACGGCGATTGGGTCGAAAGCTGCACCGCGCTTGTCGAACATTTCGACGGCCGCATCGAAATCCTCGACTGGGCGGCGCGGATGAAGGCGCT
>JANOCM010000170.1:0-6539 GCA_031412175.1 Alphaproteobacteria bacterium | reverse complement strand
CCCTGCCGGTGTCCGCACTGCCCGAGGTCGACCTGCCGACCATCCAGGTCAGCGCCAATTTGCCCGGCGCCAACCCGGCGACGATGGCGTCATCGGTCGCGACGCCGATCGAACGCCAGCTTTCGACGATTGCCGGCATCGACCTCATCACCTCGTCATCGTCGACCGGCCAGACCAACATCACCATCCAGTTCGCTCTCGACCGCAATATCGATGCGGCGGCGCTCGACGTGCAATCGGCGTTGTCGGCGGTGTCGCGCCGGCTGCCCGAAGAGATGCCGTCGCCGCCGACGTTCAAGAAGATAAACCCAGCCGACCAGCCGGTGCTGATCCTGTCGCTGCGTGACCCGACGCGGCCGGCCAACGACCTGCAGACGATCGTTGATACGCTGGTCGTGCCGCGCATCTCGACAATGACCGGTGTCGGCGAGGTGCAGACGTTCGGCAGCCGCCGCTATGCCCTGCGCGTCCAGTTCGATCCCGCGGCGCTGGCGGCGCGCAACCTGACGCCCGGCGACCTGCGCGATGCCATCGCCGCTGCCAACAGCAACCTGGCCGTTGGTTCGATCGTCCAGGGCGAACGCAACTATATCCTCGATGCCAGCGGCAACCTGGAAAAGCCGGCGGAATTCGCCAACATCATCGTCGCGACCCGCAACGGCCTGCCGGTGCGGGTCGGCGACGTGGCGACGGTCATCGACAGTTTCGAACAGGTCAATGGCGGCTCGCGCTTCAACGGCGAACCGGCGCTGACGCTGGCCATCTCGCGCCAGCCCGGCGCCAATGTCGTCAAGCTGGTCGATGATGTCCGCGTCCTGCTGCCCGAAATCGTCGCGTCGATCCCGCCGTCGGTTACCGTTACCGAAGTCATCGACCGGTCCGAATCGGTTCGCCATTCGGTCGCCGATGCGCAGTATACGCTCGTCGGCACCGCCATTCTCGTCATCCTGGTCATCTACCTGGTGCTGGGGGACTGGCGCGCCACCATCATCCCGGCGGTGGTGCTGCCGCTGGCGGCGGTCGGCACCTTTGCCGGCATGTATTTCTTCAAGTTCAATCTCGACAATCTGTCGCTGCTGGCGCTGACGCTGGCGACGGGCTTCGTCGTCGATGATGCCATCGTCGTTCTCGAAAACATCGTCAGGCGCATCGAGGACGGAGAAAAACCGCGCGCCGCCGCGATCAAGGGCGCCAATGAAATCGCCTTTACCGTGCTGTCGATCTCGGTGTCGCTCGTCGCGGTGTTCATCCCGCTGCTGTTCATGGGCGGCGTCATCGGCCGGCTGTTCTTCGAATTCGCCGTGACCATGACGATCGCCATCGCCATTTCGGCGGTCCTGTCGCTGACACTGATCCCGATGATCGCGGCGCGCGTCCTCAAGCCCGGCCACGACCAGGAAATGAGCCGTGTCGCGCGTGTCTCGACACGCGCCTTCGGGCGCATGCAGTCGGGTTATCTGCGCGCTTTCGATTCGACGCTGCGCCACCGCAAGCTGGTCGGTTTCCTGACCGTTGTGTCGATCGGCGTCGCGGTCTGGGGCTTCACCGTGGTGCCCAAGGGCTTTTTCCCGACCGAGGATACCGGCGCCATCTTCATCGGCACCGAGGCAGCGCCCGATATCGGCTATGGCGCGATGCTCGCCAAGCAGATGAAGGTGGCCGAGATTGTTCGCAGCGACCCGGCCGTGGCGCGCGTCAACAGTTTTGTCGGTGGCGGCAATTCCGGGCGCATGTTCGCGCCGCTCAAACCCCGGGCCGAGCGCGATTCGGCCGAGGAAGTCCAGGCACGGCTGCGCAAGAAGCTGAACGGCGTTCCCGGCATTTCGGCGTTCCCCAACATACCGCAGAACCTGCAGCTCGGCGGCCGCGCATCCTCGGCGAACTACCAGTACACGCTGTCGGCGGTCGACAAGGAGGCGCTTTACGCTTTTGCACCCAGGCTCGAGACCAGACTGCGCTCGACCCCCGGCTTCGTGGATGTATCGTCCGATTACCAGCAGGGCGCCCGCGAAGTCATGATCGAAATCGATCGGGATGCCGCCAGTCGATTGGGCGTCGGTGTCGCGGCAATCCGCCAGACGCTGGGCGCGGCCTATGGCAATCAGCAGATCTCGACCATCTACACCGATGCCGACAGCTATTCGGTGATCCTGGAGATCATCCCGTCGCAACAGGCGAACCCCGACATGATCGGTCAGTTGACCGTGCGCGGAAGCAGCGTCGACGGCCAGCCGGGCCGACTGGTGCCGCTTGCCGCCGTTACCCGCCAGGTCATCCAGGGTGCCCCCACCGTCGTCGGCCACCAGAGCCAGTTGCCCTCCGTCACCGTCTCGTTCAACCTTGCCAAGGGCGTGGCCTTGTCCGAGGCCAAGCCCCTAATCGAGGCAGCCGGGGCCGCGCTCGATCAGCCGGCGTCGATCAACGGGGCTTTCGGCGGCAATGCCCAGCAGTTCGAATCATCGACAGATTCAATGCCTATCCTGTTCGTCGCCGCGATCATCGTCATCTACATCGTGCTCGGCGTGCTGTACGAAAGCTTTGCCCACCCCATCACCATCCTGTCGGGGCTGCCGGCCGCCGGCATCGGCGCGGTCGCCTTCCTGTGGCTGTTCAACATGCCGCTCGATATCATCGGCATCATCGGCGTCGTGCTGCTGATCGGCATCGTCAAGAAAAACGCCATCATGATGATCGACTTTGCGCTGGCAGGGCAGCGCGAACACGGCTGGACGCCCGTCCACGCCATACGCGAAGCCGCGTCGAAGCGCTTCCGCCCGATCATGATGACGACCTTTGCCGCCATGGCCGCCGCAGCGCCGCTGGCACTTGGCATCGGCGCCGGCGCCGAACTGCGCCAGCCGCTCGGCGTCGCCGTGCTCGGCGGACTGTTGGTCAGCCAGGTGCTGACGCTGTTCATCACCCCCGTCGTCTATCTCGGCATCGAAGGCATCAACGCCCGCCTGCGCTCCCGCCGCGGCGGTGCGGAAGTGCACGGGTTGCCGGGGGCCGAAGCGCCGGGCCGGGTGGCGGCGGAATAAAGGGCCTCCGGCGGCAGGGGCCGACGGCCCCAGACCCCTGTTGTTTTGGTATGGCAGAAAGTGGGACTTAACGGCCAATTGTTATGGCTGCGGTGAACGACAGCTTTCGCCCTGTAAGAGACATCACTGGCCAACGGCAGAACGCGATTTCGACACACTACAATGATGCTCTCCCGGCGTAACCTGCAGCCCGGCGCACGCTTTCGTCAGCATCGTGCGAGAGCCGATCAATCACCTCGGGAGGCGTGTGCTTGTTCCGTGCAACTTGGCGGCGGACATGTGGGTCGGCATCGCACGATAAATCTTCGAGCAGATGGGGGCTTAACGACACGTTGGCAGCTGCGGATTGCCTCACATACGCATCTTGATGCTTGGCAAGACGGACAAGGATGGCCGGCGGTGATGAGGAATTGCGGGCCAGTCCCGCCAATGCGTGGATCGCATGGCGTCGTAGCAGAAGAGCCAATATGTCTACTGGTGCGAACTCATTTTCGGCCAATCGGCTGAGTAACCAATAGTCATCATCAAGCGCGAGCCTCCGCCAGACGTCTTTGGGATTGTTTTGTCTGGTCGCGAGCGCATAGCGAACGCGGGAATGCTTATCACAGACCAAACGCGTAAGGGCTTCCGGTGGTGCTGCCGGATGCGCTGCTACACGCCGCCGGACTTGCGTCGCAGGATCGGATGCCAGCTCGGCGAGCAGATCTTTCGAGACGCCTGGATGCCGGGCAACGCGCTGACGAACCATCGTGTCCTTTTCACCTGCTAGACGCCTTATAGCGAAAAGCGACAGATCGTGGTCGCGCGCCACCGCGCGGCGCACGGAAAGGTCTTGATCAACCGCAAGGGCGCAAAGTGCATGTGTCGGCGTCCCAGGTCGGCGCGCGACAAACCGCTTGATACTGGGGTCTGGATCGAATGCCAGGATATTCAGCACGGCCTCGGGGCAAAAGCCTCGTTTCGCCAACCGCCTGCGAACTTCAACACATGTATCCCGGGCCAGCTTCATCAGCACCGGTGCCTCTGTTGTGGCGTTCTCAGCGACAAGAAGGCGGACTCTCGGGTTCTCGTCGTTGGAAAGATGCGCAAGCGCCTCGACGGTGGCGTCTCTGGCTTCTGCAGCGGTCATCCGCAGCCCAAGGCTGTCCCTCTGCTCTCGCGTCATGCCTTGGAATATGCGGCCGGTTAAAATCACAATGAGTTGTCCGCAGCTGAAGTGCCAGAAAGAAAGATTCTAGCTCAAAGGAACAAGCGGGCAAGTGGCAGCTGGCTAGGTCGTGACACAACTTTGAAACGGCAGCTTCCGCCCACAAGCAGCCATTCCCAATCCCGATGACGAACGACCTATACTGGGTCGACAGCGGCCATTCGAGGTCATCCCCAAACCTATGGGGTCTGGGGCCAAAGCCCCAGCCGCCGGAGGCTCTACCCCAGCTTTACTAACGCCCGCTCCACCTCGGTCCACAGCCCCGCAAGCGCCCGCGCCGCGACCGCGGTCGGGGCCTTCACCAGCACCGGCAATTGCGTCGCGGCCATCGCCTCGATCGCGGCGGCATAGGGGATGGCGGGGCGGTCGGGGGCGAGCGCGACGGTGCTGCGGTGGAGGGCCTTGCGGCGGTCGACCATTGTGAACACCGGCAGCACGGCGGGGGCGGAGCCCTTGTGGTGCTTGGCGAGGTGTTCGAGCAGCTGGTCATAGGCGCGCATCGACAGCGGCGACGGCAGCATCGGCACGACGAGCAGATCGACGGCGCGAAAGACCTGGTCAGCGAGTTCGGTCAGCCCGGGCGGGCAATCGAGGATGACGCGGTCATACTCCTTGTCGAGGGTCTTGATGAGCTTTCGCAGCCGCTTTGCCTTGTCATCCTCGACGAGCTGTTTTTCGAGCTGGCGCAGCGACTTGTCGGCAGCGAGCACGTCGAGCCGCGCGAAATCCGACGCCTGGATCAGCGGCAGCAGTTCCCCGCCCGCGATGCCCTTGCGCGCCGAGGCGTCGGGGCGCGCCGACAGGCGGAGCGTATAGGTGGCGGCGCCCTGCGGATCGAGATCCCAGAGCAAGGTGCGGCGCGCCGACAGGGTCGCGGCGGCATGGGCGAGGTTGACCGCGAGGGCGGATTTGCCGACGCCGCCCTTGACGCTGAACACGGCAAGGCTGCGCATGCGATCAGGCCGCGAGGGCGTGGCGCAGGCGGTCGCGGATGTCGCGCAGGGCAGCGAGATCGAAAGGCGCAGGGGTCGGCAGCGCAGGAACGATGCTGGCGATCGGCTTTGCGATATCAGCCGCCACGCCCGCGACCGGCATTTCGGTGGCCGGCGCATTAACCGGCGGCGTGTCGAGCAACACGGGGCGCACCACCGGCTTGGCGCGATCCTTGCCGCCGGCGAGTGCCTGCTGGGCGCCGCGGATGGTCAGGCCTTCATCGTGGAGCATACCGCGGATGGTCATCAGCAACGCCATGTCGGCGGGGCGGTAATAGCGGCGGTTGCCGCCGCGCTTCAGCGGCTGCAGCTGCGGAAAGCGGGTTTCCCAGAACCGCAGCACATGCTGCGGCACGCCGACGGCCTCGGCGGCTTCGCTGATGGTGCGAAAGGCGCGGTCCGATTTCTCGGTCTTGTCGGGCGTGTCCGCCATGGTCTGTCCTATTTCGCCGGCTTGTTGATGGCTTCGCGCAGCAGCTGGCTGGGGCGGAAGGTCAGCACGGTGCGCGGTTCGATCGGCACTTCGACACCGGTCTTGGGGTTGCGGCCGATGCGCAGGCCCTTCTTGCGCAGCACGAAGCTGCCGAACGACGAAATCTTGACATTGTCGCCGGCGACCAGCGCATCGCCGATCCGATCGAGGACGGTTTCCACCAGCGCTGCCGATTCGGCGCGCGACAGCCCGATTTCACTGTGCACCGCATCGGCGAGATCGGCCCTGGTCAGGCTGCCGGCGGCGATCGATTCCAACTTGGTCATTTGCGAAGACCTTCCCCCAAGAGACGCGGTCGTTACTCTGGCGTAACACTGGCCGTGCGACAAGAGCTGCAGCTTAACCGATGCTTACGGAATATGCTACCACCTGACTGCGGCGGCACCCCAGGTAAAACCGCCGCCCATGGCTTCCAATAGCAGCAAATCATTGGCTTTCACCCGGCCGTCGCGAACCGCGGTGTCGAGCGCGAGCGGCACCGATGCGGCCGATGTGTTGGCATGGCCATCAACGGTGACGATGACCCGCTCGATCGGCAGGTGGAGCTTTTTCGCCGTCGCCTCGAGGATGCGGAGATTGGCCTGGTGCGGCACCACCCAGGCGACATCGGACGCCGACAGGCCCGCAGCATCCAGCGTCTCGGTCATCACATTGGCGAGGTTGGTGACGGCGTGCCGGAACACCTCGCGGCCCTTCATCCGCAGCTTGCCGGTCGTGCCGGTCGATCCCGGGCCGCCATCGACATACAGCAGGTCGTTGTAGCGACCATCGCTGTGCAGGCGGCTGGCGAGAATGCCCTGGTCGCTGGC
>JANOCM010000169.1:0-2584 GCA_031412175.1 Alphaproteobacteria bacterium | reverse complement strand
GGCGATGCCGCAGCCACGATCGCCAAAATGCCGGCCAGCTTCACGACCTATCCGGGATCCGAAGCCCGGGTATTCAAAGCGACAGCGCAACGGGCACGGGCATCGAGCAACCTGCTGCTCGACCGAGACACGCTGGCGCTTTTTGGCAGTATCGTGGTGCCGGGCCATATCTGGCGTGCCATGCAGCGCATGGGAGCCTGGATCGAGCCGGTGCTGGTTGCCGAATGGGCGCGGCTGACACGCAGCTATGCTGAACCCAAAGGCCTCGTCATTCCGCCGGGCATTGTCGAAACTGCGCTGACCTGGGTTGAGCCCGTTCGTGACGTTCAGGTCGCCCGCAAGCTGGCGCTGGCCCGCATGGATAGCGGCGAACCCCTGCACTGCGTCTGGTCAGGGCAACGCCTCCGCACCAGCAGCCTTGATATCGATCACTGCTTGCCGTGGTCGGCATGGCCATGCGGTGACCTTTGGAATCTCTTGCCTGCCCACAGCAGCATCAACCGACACCTGAAGCGGGACAAGCTGCCGAGTGCGGGCGCCCTTGTCAGCGCAAAGCCTCATATTGAGGCCTGGTGGCAGGACGCGTGGGAGCGACATCCGACCTTTGGCGATCGGTTTCGTCGGGAGGCAACGGCGGCGCTGGCGGTGCCAGCAAATGCTGCCATTTCCGATATTTTCGAAGCACTGGAGTGGCGACGTCTACGATTGCGCCAGGACGCGCAGATCGCGGAATGGGAGGGCGCGAGCTAGGACATTGACGAAGATACTCACTGCCATCGTTCTCTCAGCAAGGCTGTTGCTCAGCCTCACTATTATTGCGCCGCTCGGCTTTTCTCTGGCCGCTGCAAACACGTTGACCGGGCGGGTTGTCGGCGTGACCGATGGCGATACAATCAAGCTGCTCGTCGATGGGCGCAGCCAATACAAGATCCGCCTCGGTGAGATCGATGCCCCGGAAAGCGGACAGCCTTTTGGCCAGAAATCGAAACGCATGTTGTCCGATCTGGTGTTCAATCGGACTGTCTCCGTGCGGGTCACGGATGTCGACCGCTACGGGCGCTCCGTGGGCGTGATCCAGGCCGGCAAGACCAACGTCAACGCCGAAATGGTCAAGCGTGGCGGGGCCTGGGCCTACCGTCGCTATCTGTCCGATCAACGATATCTGTTGTGGGAACGTGAAGCGCAGCAGGGCCGCCGTGGGTTATGGAACTTGCAGGCTGATCAGATCGTGGCGCCATGGGATTGGCGGGCTGCGCGGCGCAACGGGCGAGGGGGCAACCAGCCCGCGGCTGGCATGACGCCGATCCGTGGCCCAGCTTTCGCTACAGGCATGCCTTCCGGGTCTGCCTGCGGATCGAAGTCGCGGTGCTCCGAGATGACCAGCTGCGCCGAAGCGACATTCTATCTGCGATCTTGCCGGGCGGCACGTCTCGATGGCGATGGGGACGGCGTGCCTTGCGAAAAGATTTGCGGCTAGCCCGGATGTGGCAATGCTGACCAAGCCGCTATAGGCAGGCAGCGCAAATCTTGAAAATTCAGGCAGACGCATGGCTCGGAGAAACTCGAAAAGCGATCCGTATGGCGACATGCGTCGCGAGGACGAGGCTACGGCGCCGGCGGTGACCTGCTGGCTTTGCAGCCGACCTACCGGGAAGACGGTTATCTCGCACCATCCTGTGCCGAAAAGCCGGGGAGGGCGTGACACGGTGCCTATGCACCCGATTTGCCAGCAGATGCTGATCGCCAATTTCACCAATTCCGAACTGCAGCGCTATGGGATGGACGTGGAGGGTCTGCTAGCCGACCCTGGCGTTCGCAAATTTGTCGATTGGGTGGCGAACAAGGACCCGGATTTCACCGCGACGATGACCAAGAAGCAGCGGTAGCCGATCTGAAATCCTAATAATCAGAATTATGTTAAATGATTCCAATGGGTTGCGTCATAAGCTTGTAGCCCATTTTGCTATTTCGAAATAGCCCTAGTTGAGCAGCGCGTTCCGCTCGAAGAGAAAGCCCGCAGCGATGATCGCGTCGGCGAGATCAGCGAAGTAACGCATCTCGATGACCAGACTTTCGCCGAGCCATGTGGCGTCTTCACCGACATTGGCTTGCAACCAGTTCGACGCTTGCGCCGTCAGCGGCTCGAGAATGGCAAAGCCGCCATCTCGTGTGGCAACAAAGCCGGCGCCCTGGTCGGGCGCGGCGGTATGTTGGAAAAGGGACTTGTCGTTGTGCACGCGGCCGATGATAGGGCCGGATCATACCGATGTCATCGACCTGATCGTCCTCAACAGAGCTCGTTGAACAGCGCCTCTGACAGATACAGCCGGTCGGTGGCGCGAGTGCAGGCGACATAGAGCAGGTTGATCAGCTGGTTGGTCTCGTGAAGCTGGGTCGGGTCCTTGCGCCGGCGCTTCACAAGCTCGGACGGCAGATCAAAATCATCGAGGACGACGACGGTCGCAAATTCTCGCCCCTTGGCCTTGTGGGCGGTCGAGACGATGAGCGGTGCGTCCGCCTCGCGCGAGCAATGTAGCCGGCCAAGGCGGTCGAGGATCGCCGGTAGTTGCGCGTCATAGCGATC
>JANOCM010000168.1:0-6586 GCA_031412175.1 Alphaproteobacteria bacterium | reverse complement strand
GCCGCCGCGCTGCGCCTGCTCGACCTCGAGCCGCGCCGCGTCGAGCTGTTCCTTGATCCTGGTCGCCGCCGCCAGCTTGTCCTTCTCGCCCTGCCAGCGCAGCGTCAGCGCGCCCGATTGCTCCTCGAGATCGGCGAGCTCTGTCCGCAGCGCGCCCAGCCGCTCCTTCGACGCGGCATCGGTCTCGCGCTGCAGCGCTGCCGCCTCGATCTTCAACTGGATGATACGGCGATCGAGGTTCTCGATCTCCTCGGGCTTCGATTCGACCTCCATGCGCAGCCGCGACGCCGCCTCGTCCATCAGGTCGATGGCCTTGTCGGGCAGGAAACGATCGGCGATGTAGCGGTTCGACAAGGTCGCCGCGGCGACGAACGCGCCGTCGGTGATGCGCACGCCGTGGTGAAGTTCGTATTTTTCCTTCAGCCCGCGCAGGATCGACACGGTGTCCTCGACGGTCGGTTCGCCGACAAGCACCGGCTGGAAACGCCGTTCGAGCGCTGCATCCTTTTCGACATATTTGCGATATTCGTTGAGCGTCGTTGCGCCGATGCAATGGAGTTCACCGCGGGCAAGTGCGGGCTTGAGCAGATTCGACGCATCCATCGATCCTTCCGACGCGCCGGCGCCGACCAGCGTGTGCATCTCGTCGATGAACAGCACGACGTCGGAGCCCCCAGAGTCTTTGGCGCCGCGCACTTCGTCGAGCACACCCTTCAGCCGTTCCTCGAACTCGCCGCGATATTTGGCGCCGGCGATCAGCGCGCCCATGTCGAGCGACATCAGCCGCTTGTCCTTCAGGCCATCGGGCACATCGCCATTGGCGATGCGCAGCGCCAGCCCCTCGACAACGGCGGTCTTGCCGACGCCGGGTTCGCCGATCAGCACCGGGTTGTTCTTGGTGCGCCGCGCCAACACCTGGATCGTCCGGCGGATCTCCTCGTCGCGACCGATGACCGGGTCGAGCTTGCCGTCACGCGCCGCCTGCGTCAGGTCGCGGGCATATTTGCTGAGCGCATCGAACTGCGCCTCCGCCCCGGCGCTGTTGGCGCTGCGGCCCTTGCGGACGCTCTCGATGGCGGCATTGAGCGCCTGCGCCGTCACCCCGGCGGCGGCCAGCGCCTTGCCCGCGGCGGTCGTCGTCGCCAGCGTCAGCGCCACCAGCAGGCGCTCGACGGTGACGAAACTGTCCTTGGCCTTGGCTGCAATCTGTTCGGCGCTGTCGAGCACCCGCGTCGTGTCATTGTCCCAGCTCAGCGACTGGGCACCGCTGCCCGACACCTGGGCGATCTTGGCCAGCGCCTGGTCGGTCAGCTGCGTCGCCGTCTCGGGGCTGCCGCCCGCCGCGCGGATCAGCCCGGCGGCCATGCCCTGGTCATCCTCGAGCAGCGCCTTCAGCACATGCTCGGGCGCGACGCGCTGGTGATTGTTGCGGATAGCCACGGTCTGCGCCGATTGCAGAAAGCCTTTGGCACGGTCGGTGAACTTTTCGATGTTCATTGGGGAAGCCTCTCCTGTCGCCGCCGATATGGTGTGGCTTTACAGCAACACAAGAGCCGCCGCCCTAGCGCCGCCGCAATGAAAACCGCACCTTGCGATTGCGGAAATCCAGTGACACGCGCCGGAACGACTCGAGCAGGTCCGATCCGAGGAACAGCGCCGGCTCGCGATCGAGGCCGAACAGCCGGAACGGCGGCGCATCGGCAAACGCAATGGTGACGTTCTTCAACACCACGCCGCCGACGCGAACCTCGGTCAGTGTCGCGACGCGCGCGGTCAGCGTCTGTCCCGTGACGCTGAGCATGGTGATTGTCGGCAACGCCTCGGCGGCGCGGCGGCCGAGAAAACGCCGCTGCAGCGCCAGATTGCCGAGCGTGATTTCGGAGCCGGTATCGATGACCGCGCTGACCCGTGTATCGCCGACCGACGCCTCGGTGAGGATCAGCTGGCCCTTGCGGCGACGCGCGGTGACGACGATCTCGCCCTCCAGCTTGGGCGACGGCTGGCGCGAATCCTGCACGGTGATGGTCTTGGCCTCGAAATCGAGCAGCAAGCGCTGGTCGGCGAGCGCATCGATGCCGATCAGCCCGTCGGCGCCGAGATCGCGCGACGACAGCGCCGGCGCGGTGATGCCTTCGATGATGCTGTTGCCGATGCCGAGCGTTTCGATGAACACCGTCGGCACCAGCATCGATCCGGCCATGCCCTGCAGTTTCTTGACCTCGCCGAGCGGCAGCTTCAGCCGTTCGGCGACGGCGAGGCTGATCACCGATCGGTCGGCACCACTATCGACGAGGAAGCGGAACGGCCCCTGGCCATTGACCTGCACATCGATGAACAGCCGCGTCCGCAGCGCTTCGGCAGCAAGGCTTTCGCCGGTGATCTCGAGGTTGTTGTCGATGGTCGCCGTCGGGATCAGCGGCGCAGGCAAAGCCGGTGGCGCGGGCGTCTCGGGCAGCGGGGCGGCGATCAGGGCCGCCAGCGCGGCCGCAGTTAACAGGCTCATGCGGGCTTCGTTGCGCCTGTCCAACGCAATCGACAAGCCCGAACCGTCGTTGCACTGCAGCACTGTTACGGCTATCGCCGTCCCGTCATCCGGGGAGTAGCCGGCCGCGTCCCCACGCGGACCCTTGCGTCAACATGCTCGGCCGAGAGGCCGTGGTGCAGGGAAGGACGGGAGCTATCCCGTCCGGGCGAGACCGATGGCGCTGCACCCCTGTCCCGGCCGGGCGGGGGGCGCGGCGTCATTGCGTCTCCCCTGCCCGGCCCCGGATTGTCGCACATGCCCGATTTCCTGACCGCACTGCTCACCTCCGGCGGCATCGTCGCGCTTGCCGAAATCGGCGACAAGA
The DNA here is from genome assembly GCA_031412175.1 of Alphaproteobacteria bacterium. Lineage (GTDB taxonomy): Bacteria > Pseudomonadota > Alphaproteobacteria > Sphingomonadales > Sphingomonadaceae > Sandarakinorhabdus. The sequence continues at coordinate 3,737 of JANOCM010000168.1, read as the reverse complement.
CGCAGCTTCTGGCGATCGTGCTGGCGTGCCGGTTCCGGCAGCCGTGGCCGGTCATCGCCGGCATTTTTACAGCGACAATGGCGAACCACGCCCTCGCGGCCTGGGCCGGCGCCGCGCTCGCCACGTGGTTCGACAGCCCGGTGTTCCGCTATGCCGTCGCCGCGTCGTTCATCGCGATGGCGGCGTGGACGCTGGTTCCCGACAAACTGGAAGCCGTCGACGACAGGCCGGCGCGCTACGGCGCCTTCCTGACGACCCTGATCGCCTTCTTCATCGTCGAGATCGGCGACAAGACCCAGGTTGCGACGATTGCGTTGGGGGCACGTTTCCACGCCGTGCTGCCGGTCACCATCGGCACGACATTGGGCATGATGGCAGCGAACGTGCCGGCGGTGCTGCTGGGACAGAAAATCATCGAGCGCGTGCCGCTGCGCACCGTCCATGTCGCGGCAGCGCTGGTCTTCCTCGCGCTCGGCCTGTGGCTGCTGGCGCAGACGGCGGGTTGGCTGCCGTAACGGTGCGTTACGGCAGCGTTATGCGATGCCGGCGAATCTCCCCTTGGCGGCTTATGGCAATCTGGGTCTTTATGGGGGATGCGTGCTGATCAAGATCCTGCGGCCACTGTCGGCCGCCACCCGGACGTGACTGCCATAGCGCCACATCCCGCCGGCTGGCGGCTGATGATGGGCGCCACCGGCGTTGTCTTCGGCGATATCGCCACCTCGCCGCTCTATGCCTTTCGCGAAAGCTTCATCGGCGAGCACCGGCTGCCGCTCGACGACTTTCATGTCCTCGGCGTGCTGTCGCTCCTGGTCTGGACGCTGCTGATCGTCGTCACGCTGAAATATGTCTTCGTGACGATGCGCGCCGACAATCGCGGCGAAGGCGGATCGTTCGCGCTGCTGGCGCTGATCCGCCGCGTCGCGCCGACAACGCCGCTGATGCCGTGGATCGCCGGCGCGGCGCTGCTGGCAACGGCGCTCTTCTATGGCGACGCGATGATCACCCCGGCGATTTCGATCCTGTCGGCGGTGGAGGGGCTAGCGCTCGTCGATGCGCGCATGACGCGGGCGGTGGTGCCGGTAACGCTCGCCATCGTCGCCGGGCTGTTCCTGATCCAGCGCCACGGCACCGCGGCGCTCGCCAGCTGGTTTGGCCCGATCATGCTCGCCTGGCTGGCGGTCATCGCCGCGCTGGGCGTTACCAACATCGTCCGGGCGCCAGGCGTACTGGCGGCGGTCAGCCCGCATTTCGCGCTGGGCTTTCTCGTCGCCGATCCGGCGCGGGCGTTCCTGACGCTCGGCACCGTCGTGCTGGCGGTCACCGGCGCCGAAGCACTTTATGCCGACATGGGCCATTTCGGGCGCAAGCCGATCCAGCGCGCGTGGCTGTTGCTGGCGCTGCCAGCGCTGCTGCTCTGCTATGCCGGCCAGTCAGCGCTGGTGCTCGCCGACCCGGCGGCGATCGAGAACCCGTTCTACCGCATGACGCCACCGGCGCTGCTGGTGCCGCTGATCATCCTGTCGTCGGCGGCGACGGTGATTGCCTCGCAATCGATCATCTCGGGCGCCTTTTCGGTTACCCTACAGGCGGTGCGATTGGGCTATCTGCCGCGGCTGACGATCCGTTCGACCAGCGCCAGCGCCGCCGGCCAGGTCTATGCCCCGGCGATCAACGCGATGCTGTTCGTGGCGGTGGTGGCGCTGGTGCTCGGCTTCCGGTCGTCATCGGCGCTGGCGGCGGCGTTCGGGCTGGCAGTGACGACGACGATGGTGCTGACGACCTTGCTGATCGGCTTCATGATCTTCCGCGTCTGGCAATGGCCCCGGATCTGGGCGGTGCCGCTTTATGCGTTGCTGCTGATCTGCGACCTGGCGCTGTTTGCCGCTTCGTCGACGAAGCTGCTCGCCGGCGGCTGGCTGCCGATTGTCGTCGCCATCGCGCTCGGGCTGATCTTTGCCACCTGGCAGCGCGGCCGTACGCTGGTCAAGGCGCAGCAGGAGGCGAGCAGCCTGCCACTGGAGACATTCATCACCGGGATGGCGCGCTGCCCCGTCGTGCCGGGCACGGCGGTGTTCATGACCAGCCTGAGCGATGGCGTGCCATCGGCGCTGCTGCACAATCTGAAGCACAACAAGGTTCTGCACGAACGCACGCTTCTGGTGACGGTCGAAACCGCGCTGATGCCAACGGTGCCGGTGGCCGACCGCATCGCCGCAACGCGCCTCGGTTCGGGGATCGAGCGAGTGCGGCTGCGCTTCGGTTTCATGGAAACCCCCGACGTCCCGGCGGCACTGGCAGCGCTGCAACCGCCGCCGCCGCGCGATACCAGCTATTTCCTCAGCCGCGAGACCATCGTGCCGGCCGCCCGCCCCGGTATGGCGCCATGGCGCGAACATCTGTTCGCAGCATTGGTCCGCAACGCCGAAACACCGATGGCGGCATTCTGCCTGCCACCGAACCGGGTTGTCGAGCTGGGGTCGCAGGTGGAGATCTAGGGTTGGCGCATAGCGGCAGCGAGCGCTTTCCGCTCCCTCCCCCCTGCGGGGAGGGAGTAGGCGTGCGCCCCTTAAATCACGCCCCGCGCCCCCAGATCCGCAATCTCCGCCTCGCTCAGCCCCAGCGCGTCGCGATAGACTTGGTCATTGTCCTGGCCGATCGTCGCCGGCGCCGCGCGGCGGACGCTGCCCGGCGTCTTCGACAGTTTCGGGAAGACATTCTGCATCTTCACCGTCCCCCAGCGCGGGTGCGGCACGTCGATGATCGCGTCGCGCGCCTGGAAATGCGGGTCGTCGAGCATGTCCTGCGGGCGATAGAGCTTCCCCGCCGGCACACCGTGCGCGATCATCAGCACCTCGAGCTCATCGATCGTCAGCGTCCGCGTCCAGTCCGAAATCAGCGCGTCGAGCTCGGCCTGGTGCCGCCCGCGGCTGACATGGTCGATGTAGCGCGGATCCTGCGCCAGTTCGGGCCGACCCATCGCGGTGCACAGCCGGCCGAACACCGTGTCCTGGTTGGCGCCGATCAGATAGTCGCCGTCGCTGGTGGGGTAGACATTCGACGGCGCGATACCGGGCAGCACGCTGCCCGAGCGTTCGCGGACATAGCCCGACGCCGCATATTCGGGGACGAGGCTTTCCATCACCTGCAGCACCGATTCATACAGCGATGAATCGACGACCTGGCCCTCGCCGGTCGCGTCGCGGTGGCGCAGCGCGGCGAGCGCCCCCATGCAGCCATAGGTGGCGGCGAGGCTGTCGCCGATGCTGACCCCCATCCGCGACGCCGGGCGGTCGGGGTCGCCGACGATGGCACGCCAGCCGCCCATCGCCTCGCCGATGCCGCCAAAGCCGGCGCGGTCGCTGTACGGCCCGGTCTGGCCATAACCGGAGACGCGGACGATGATCAGCCCGGGGTTTTCGGCGTGCAGTGCCGCCGGGCTCATGCCCCATTTTTCCAGCGTACCGGGGCGGAAATTCTCGATCAGGATGTCGGCGGTGGCAATCAGCTTGCGCGCCAGCGCCTGGCCTTCGGGTTGCCGCAGATCGGCGCTCACCGCCTTCTTGTTGCGCGCGACGACTTCCCACCACAACGGATAATCGCCGCGGCCCCAGACGCGCATCGGGTCACCCTGCCCTGGCGGTTCGACCTTGATGACTTCGGCCCCCATGTCGCCGAGCAATTGCCCGCAGAACGGCCCGGCGATCAGCTGGCCCATCTCGACGACGCGGATGCCG
>JANOCM010000167.1:0-18034 GCA_031412175.1 Alphaproteobacteria bacterium | reverse complement strand
TGGCCGGCGTGCACGGCGCCGGGATCATGGTAGCTTCGGAATGGTCGATCGGTCAGGACCTTGCATCAGGGCGTCTGGTGCGTGTTCTGCCGGAATGGCGTTACGACCGGTCTTCCGCAGTGCATATCGTCATGCCCCACGGCAGGTTCGTGCCCGCCAAGACGCGCGCCTTCGTCGATCGGCTCGTAAGCGAGTTCACCCCCGACCCTCCCTGGAGAAGGTGAATCCAGCACTTGACCTGAGCGCCGCCGCGACCCGCCATTTGGTCGATGAGCGTCCATCGCGACATTCGCGGGCCGGGAAAGCCGGGGTCCGCATACGGCCGGCCGAGGCTTGCTCCGAGCAAGCTTAGCGGCTGCGCCTACTCTCGTCCCTCTCTCCAGTTCGGGTAGGTAACGTAGGCAGTCGTCGCGCCCTCATCGCCGGCGCATATGGTTACCGTCTCGCCTTTCGGCATATGCACGATATCGCTCGGCCCGGCTTCGACGGCTCCAAACTTCGACGAAACGGTAAGGCCTCCGTCCAGGATGACCATCACATCATCGACCGCCATCGTCTCCGTCAGACGCTCGCCGGGGCCGTATCGGCCGTAGCCGATAGTGATAGGTGCGCCGTGCCGGCTGTCGATCATGTCGGCAACATAGATGTCGCCATCCTGACCGGGAGAGCGCTCGAAGGCAGCATCGGCGACTGTGAGCTTGCGAACGGGCATTCTTCGGGCACCATCAATCTGACGCGTTGGGGAAGCTGATTTTCGCCTGCGAGCAAAAACGGCCGAGAGGCAGACGTGTTCCTTCGGCCTGCGACCGGCGGAGTTCTGGGCACGCTTGTTCGACAGGCATATCGACGCCGGCCTAATCGGGCGGCTGAACCTCTGTTCGATCCATCCTGTGTCAAGGGCGTGGGCGCTGTGGCGATGGTCGGCGGCTTGGCGGCGATCGTCAACGCGCTGTTCCATGCGACCGCAGGTGAACATTCACCGGGGCAGAGGGTCGGTAAACCACACAGAGTTGAACGGCGTTACGTCTCTGCTTGACTGGCGATGGGCCGTTTACTGTCTGGAGTCTCTCCAGATGAATGCACCGGTTGCGGAGCCCCAAGCCGATTTCTCGGCCGTTGAGTACACAACACCTCGACGGCTATCGCGCCGGCGTCGCGATATAGTGGTCAGCAATCGTGTCGACCAAGTTCTGTGGATTGGCACCGACGAGATTGGTCATCACGATCACTGCCACGCCATCGTCGGGATAAACGAAGAAGGTCGATCGGCCACCGCCGATGCCGCCGACCGCCCGACGCTTCGTCCCAGCAAGTATCGGCCAGCCCATCGCCCAGATGTTATCGCTGCCATCGTTGAGCACGTCGGGTTGCCACATCCGAGCGATCGTCGCTGGCGCCAGCAATCTTCCGCCCTGCAATGCGATAATCCATCCGGCAAGATCGTCTGCAGTCGCGTACAGCCCGGCACCGGCCCGCGTCGAAACCGGGATGTCGTCGATCCAGTGATAAAGCGCACTTTTGTCCTTTTGGCCGGCGCCACGCCCGGCATGCTGCCGAATATACACGTCGGCTCGTCCGGGAACGATGTCGTACCCGTCGCCGAACCGCGCGTCTGGCAATGAAGCGGGCGCAAATTGCCGTTCGGTTAGAAACGTTTCGAATGGGCGCCCGCTCAGTTTCTCGATCAGGCGGCCCAGCAGGACATAATTTGTCTGATTGTAGGCGAACGCCGCGCCGGTCTCTCCTGCCATCGGAAGCGTCTGAACCTTGGCCCAGCCTTCTGCGTCCGAGCCGCCCCCGATCAGGCCGTTTTCATCGACGATATTGGGCAGGCCGGAGGAATGGGCAAGAAGCTGACGAATACGGACCGCACGCCATTTTTCGGGCAAGCCGTCGAGAAAGCGTGAGATCGGAGCCTCGAGATCGACCTTGCCCGCTTCGGCGAGCTGCATGATCGCAACGCCGGTGAAAGACTTGGTCGCCGAGTTGATCGGAAACAGCGTCTGACGACTGGCAGCGGTCTGCTGCTCGATATCGGCGATGCCATAGGCCTCGGACATGACGACACGGCCCTCGACAACAATCGCAACCTGAAGCGCCGGAATATGGCTTTCCGCCATCCTTGCTTTCAGAAGCGCTCTGGTCTGATCGTTGGCTCTGGTGATCGCGGTCGGCGACATTGCGGGCGACGCCGCCAGCGCCGTCGATCCGACAGGCAGCGAACTTGCAGCCAGTGCTAGACCCATTACCAGCGACCAGGCGCGAATTGTCATGCGAATCTGTTTCCTGCCTGGGATGAAAGCGTGGAGGCAATTGCCTCGCCGCGGGACGTAGACAGATGACTGGTTCGGGTAAACACGTGAGTAATCACGGTGTCCGTGTAAGGGTCGGTAGCGAGACAGCCTCGACGACTGGGCGGTAAGCGTCCCCGGACGCGAACAAGAATGGCGGCAATCCTCTCGACTGCCGTGGAATGATGTGTTGGCCACTCGAAGTTTCCGACATCCGCAATGTATACAGCTGCCGCAGTGATCGAGCGCATATAACTAGCTGACGACAACGAGTTGATTCTCGACGCCCTGCGCAATGACGCGGGTGTAGCGAGAGCAGAACGTGAACGTGCGCTGGGGCAGGGGTGTCGGAAAACCCCATGCTGCTAAGCTTGTTGCACGGGGCTGGCCCCCATCATGACGATTGCTTTCGACCCAAACTCAGTCATTCCGTAGCCAACGTGGAAACGACCGCTATTGCCAAAACTGCCGTTGCTCGACGGGCGAACCCACCGGGCGGTCTGCTCTCAGCGGCCGAGTTGAGAGGCCAACAACTGAAGTCTCGACGCCCGCAGAAAAAGCTAGCTGAGCCTGCAGCGCCATAATCGCGCGATTGTGACACAAAGCCTTCGGCAGACGAGCGTGGAAAGCGCAGTTGCCTAGCTCAACTAGATAATACAGAGCGTCAGCCCGCCAGTTGAGCTTGAATGCCCTGCCAAACAAAGCCGTAGGGCGATCAACTGGCAGGTGAGCTAACGCCGCCGCACTCCGCTGGCCAATCGCGAGCGCGCAGGCATCGCGCAACGCGGTCCGCTTCGGTAGGACCAAGCGCCTGCCTTGCCAATGCCTCAAATCTGCTACTTGAAAGCTCCGAACTAAGCGCAAAGGCATGACGCAGCAGCGCCACGATTGCTTTCCGGCCTGCCCGCCGCTCTGCTGCATCGAGCAGCAGCGGTACGCGCTGATAGCGGTTGACGTAGCCGCGCCGCTCGTCCGCGGCAGTGTTCAGAATCGGCACCCCATCACCTGCCGTCGCAACCTCGCGCCGGTATCTTTCGAGCAAAGCACCTTGCATCGCTTCGCCCTCGACATCGCGCGTTCGAAGCAGCGCAAAATACTCGGCGGTGCCCTCATTGAGCCAGTCATTATCGGCGCCTTTGGCGCGCGACCAGAAGTGCGCGGCCTCGTGGCGGATGTTGAGAGCCAGCGGCCGATCGCTCGGCGCGTCCAAGTCAGCTTGCGGCATCACGATCAATGGCAGTCGCGCGTAAGAGAGCGGGCCGCTGCGCGGTGCGAAAACGAGTACGGGTCCCGACCGCGCGCCCGACGGGCCGAGAATACGTGCAAGCCACGCCGCGGTCGCCGCCGCTTCGCGCCCCAAGCCGTCGGCGGTCGCCCGGGATGCCGCAGGAGCGGTTGCTGCGATAAATACGCGCGTGCCTTTGCGCTCTGGCGCGGCTGCGAAGCGGGGCGAGGCAACCAGAACCACATCGGCAGGATCTTGACTTTCGAACGCGAGATTGCGGCGCTCGCTCGTAACGCGTCCGTTGCTGGCGTAGGTCCAGCCCTCCGGAAGCCGGGTTCGCAGCCGCCATGTGCGCCGTCGCTCATCGGCGGTCAGCGGGTACCATGCCCCATAGTACGAGAGTTCGATGTAATCGGGAGAAACCTGGTTGCGACCATCAGGGTGGAGGAGCCCGGGTCCCGCGTAGCGCAGTTCTGCTGTGTCGCGCGGACATGGCAGATCGATTGCGCGTGCCGCAGAGACGAAAATGCGTCCGGCGCCGGGCGTATCGAGCACTGGCGTAACCGCGCGCCCGTCGACACGCGCCGACTCGATATTCAGTCCACGATTGAGCCATACACGTGTTGTACCAGCGCTGCAGGATAATCCCCGAACCTTCGCCGTCACGCCAATGCGGCTCGATGCCGGCGTAAGGGCAATGAAAAGATCGAGTTCAGGCGGTTCGTTGGGCGCCGCACCCAAAGTCAGCAGTGCCGCTAACGCAAGCGAGAAACGAAAAAACATCATCATCAACCTAACCCAGCAAGGCTCGAACTGTGTCAATCTCGGCGCGAGTATCCGGAGTATGATAAAGGTTTTTATGGGTCGTAGAGTGCACCGTGAAAGCTGACCTTCCCTATCAAATCATTTTTGCTGGACTGACCAGCACAGACTCGTGACATTTGCCAGCACGCATTCGGCGGCGAAAACATCGAGGCCCTTCTGTGTTGCGCCTTCAGCGCGCATACGGGCTTGCAAATCCGCATAACTGAGTTCGGTATCGGGCGCGTCGGCAACAAGCTTGGACAACATTCGGCTGACGGTCGCGGCCCCGAGCTTCTGTTCAAGGCCTATCAACAGCAATGGGCCAAGCTTGTACCGGTAGGTTTCGCCGATCTGGTCGGCGTTTGTCACCCTGTCGAGCGGCACCACCGCGCCGTCCTTGCCGACCGCCGCAGCGTGTTTGGCCAGCAGTTCCGCATAGGCGGTTTCACCTTGAAGTTGTCGAACTGCCTTCATCGCCAGAAATTCCGCCGTCGATTCGGTCAGAAACCATTGCATCGGCCCGTTGGCCACCAGCTTGGTACCGAAATAATAATGCGCCATCTCATGCGCCAAATAGCGTTGAAAGCCGGCGCTGAGCCCTTTGGCGGGTTCCCCTGAGCGAAGATACTGGGCAAATGGCAATCGGCCATCGGCGGCAATAGTCGGCCATACGACGAATTGCCAACTTGTCTCCTCCAGTTTTCGATCGCGTCCAACACTGGCGAATGACATCAGCGACGGCTGATCCGAATAGGGCAGCCCCAGATAGCTTGCATGGACAGCGGCGATCCGCTTGAGCCCGGCGCTAACAGCTGTCGCCACCGGAATGGTCACCGGCAAGCCTACGAAATCGGCCTGAGGTTGGCTCATAAAGTCGACGTCGCCAGCATAAAGCATCAGGGCGCGCGGCGTTCTACTGGTGAACCGCGCCGATGGGCCCGCAGCGGGACGAGAGCCGTTCCAGAATATTGTCCGGCACGAGGCGCAATCGATCGTCACGTCATAGGCCATCTGGGCCTTTTCGATGCCAGCTTCGGTGATCGGCGCCGGCACGAACCGCGACTGATCAGCGGCGCGAATGGTTTTGCCGTCAAAGGCGATCCGGCCTTTCCAGTCGTCATTCGCGCACTCACCATTGTCGACATCATACACCGGAAATCGACCAACATAACTGACGCAAAGGTCGGAGCCTGCCTTTGCCGAAAGCCGGTAGTAGCTGGCATCGTCAACCGTCGGGCGTTGGGGATCGATTTCAGCGGCCACCGACGCGCCGCTGAGACCATGGCGGACTTCACGGATATTGAGGCCGCGATTGAGCGAAAAGCCAGTTAGACTGGTCGGCAACTTGCCCATACAAACGTCGCCGACCAGCGAACCGCTGGCAGGGTCGACGATCAGCTTTCCGGTCAGCACGCCTGACATCGCCATCGCCGGCGCCGCGCAGCTGAAAAAGGTCACGGTTGCCGCACGGCTTGACCATGCCCGGACTTTCGCGAACACTATCAGTGTCAAGGCTGCTAACACTCCCATCAAGCGGTTGCGGCCGATCACTTCCCGGCTCCAAATACCAGCAAAATGCGACGTTGGAAAAAGCATCCTAGCCCCAACTATGGCAGTAGCGCCCCCAATTGGACGTGGAAAGCAGCTGCGGGATGTGCCGGTCAATCACCTTGGAGGACCGAACATGACGCAGAGGACCGCTCGCGGCGAACCGGTTTTTAGCATGGCGTGCGCCAGGCGCCGCCAAGGGGCTGCAACAATCGCGAACGGGTTATTGCTCGTCGCTGGCTGATCAAGCCCATAGGCGAGGCTGCCGCCAACTGGCTCCGGCACAAAACTGCCAAACAGCCTGTCAAAGACAATGAGCATTCCGCCGAAATTGCAATCGTGCCAGCGCGCATCGGACGCATGATGCGCGCGGTGATGGGAGGGGGTGTTGAACACCCATTCGAGCGGCGCCCAAAGGCGATCTACTGCCTCGGTGTGCAACAGAAACTGATAGGCAAGGTTGGTGCCGAGCAACAATGCCACCATCGCTGGCGGAAAGCCGAACAGGATCAGCGGCGTGAAGACCAGCCAAGCGCCCGACAACAAGCCGGTCCAGCCAAGCCGGATCGCCGCCGGAAGCGCCATCTGGCGGGCGCTATGGTGAACGGCATGCGTTGCCCACATCAAGGCGATCGTGTGGCTCCAGCGGTGCATCCAGTAATAGCTGAACTCGACGGCCAGGAACCCGATCGCCCAGACCCGCCAATCGTCGATCGGTAACGCAATTGGCGTCACGTTAGCCAACGCCAGATAGATCGCGCCGATAATGCCGGCGGTGAAAGGTCGCAACGCAAACTGTCCCGCTGCAACCCCGAACGAAGCGAGCGCGCCAGCAGCGTCATAGCTGCCGTGCCGCCGCCAGAGCCACAGCGCCTCGACGATGGCCAACGCCAACATCGCCGCCAGGACCAACGGATGTCGCAAAATGGGTTCGGGTATCATCGGGCTTGATGGCTTTCTTGATCCAAGTCGCCCCGGCCACAGCCGGAGCGACAAAGACAGGCTGGTGGCGTTTCGCCGTAACGCGGGCAAGCGATCGTATTTCCCCCGGCGTCGGTGCAGTTCGCGGTGCGAACCGGCTTGCCGGTCGCTGAATTGATCGTGGTTGAACCGGCATAGCTGTTGCCGGTGGCGGCGCTCGTTGCGTTGGTGCTGGTGGCCCCCGTGCGGGTGCCATCGACATTGACTGTGGGGTTGCTTTCGCCGGAGGCTGCGCCTCGCGCGCCGCTGGCGCTGAAGCTTCCTTGGCGCGTCGCCGAGCCATCCGGATTGATCGTTGCCGTCGAAGCGCGGGCGCCGCGCGCGCCGGCCGCTGTGGCAAAGCCGCCGCCGCTTGCTGAAGTCACCCCGCCTTCGGCGTTCCGTGTAGCGCCGCGGCCGCGCACATAGGCGCCATTGACACCGCCGCCGGCGGCGACAGCGCCGTTCTGGCCGCTTGCGCGCACCCGGTTGGGCCGCGCGTCGGCGATTGTCGCGGTGAGGATAGCGGCACTGGCGATCAACATGACGGTTTTCCGCATAGATTGGCGCTGCATGGTAGGATTGAACATCGTCTCTCTCCTCAAAAATCCGGATGAACGGTTGCGTCCATCGCTGCGGCGGTTTTGCACCGCGTCGTGTTTCACGATTGTGCCGCTGCAACACCCAAGCGTTACAGTTGGTTACACGACGCGGCGGGCTTCAGGGCCGGTGGAGATCAGGCCTTGCCGAACCGACCGCACGTGTGAAACCTAGAAGGCGGGAGATGTAGAATTGCCGATCATCGCGCCTCATAGCGATCAGCCCGCCGAGCGAGGCGGTCGACGGATTATCGTCGTCGACGACGACCCCGAACTGCGGGCGCGGTTGCAACGATTCCTCGGCGAGCATGGGTTTTCGGTGCGCAGCGTTGCCAATGGTGCCGGGTTGACAACACTGCTGGCGCGCGAACCTGCCGATGCGATCGTGCTCGATCTGATGATGCCGGGCGAGGACGGCCTGGCCATTTGTCGGCGACTGCGGGCGCTGGGCGACGATACGCCGATCCTGATGCTGACGGCGCGAGGTGACCCGCACGAACGCATTCTCGGGCTGGAAATGGGCGCCGATGACTATCTCGCCAAGCCGTTCACGCCGCGCGAACTTGTTGCCCGGATCGCGGCGATCCTGCGCCGTACGGCGCCGCGCATCATTGGGCAGCGCTATGCCATTATTGGCTTTGGTCCGTTCAAGCTGAATCTTGCTGCGATGACGCTCGATCGCGACGGCACCGTCATCACCCTCTCGTCGCATGAATTCGCGCTGCTCGCGGCGCTGGCGTCGAGCCACGGACGGCCATTGACGCGCGCGCACCTGATCGAGCGGGCGCTTGGCCGCAACGCCGAAGTGACCGATCGCGCCATCGATGTGCAGGTGGTGCGATTGCGCAAGGCGATCGGCGAAGACCCGGCGTCCCCGCGTTGGATCCGCACCGTGCGCGGCGTCGGCTATGTGCTCGCCGATGCGCGCTTGTTGGATCAAGACAGGTGCTGAAAACGCTGCGCGGCCGAAATCTGGCGCTCCTTGTCGCAGTGGTGCTGATTGGCCAGTTGCTCGCGATGGTCCTGGTCGCAGTACTTGTCATTCGCCCACAGGGCGAGCGCGTCGCCGGGATAATGGCCAGCAATATGGCAGCGATCACCGTAACCATGGCGGCCCTGCCGCCCACCGAACGCACCGCGCTGATCGGTCGGATCAACGCCACCGGCGCGATCCGTATCCTGCCGGGCACTTCCAATCCGCCCGAGGATCGCGGTCTGCCGTCACTGCTCGAGGTAGTGTTCCTACGTGCCTTCGCCCGGGCAATGGCAGCGGACGATGTCGTCATTCGGTACAGCGGGGCGACGGGGCAAATCTGGGTCCGGGTTAGAATGGGCGATACGCCTTACTGGATTTCCTATGATCGCCCTGCCGGCATAACCCCGACCGGGGCGTTGATTGCATCAGTGGCAACCGCCGTAGTTCTGGCGCTTGTTGCCGGCGTATTGCTGCAACGCCGGATCGGCGTGCCGCTTAAGCGGCTTGCCAAGGCAGCAGATGCTGTGGACGGTGATTCGGTGCCGCCACCGCTGCCGACAGACGGGCCGCTTGAAGTTGCGGCTGTTGCCAGGTCGTTTAACGGAATGGCTGGGCGACTGCGCGATTTCGAGGCCAACCGAACGCTGTTGTTGGCGGGGATCAGCCATGATCTTCGTACCCCATTGGCCAAAATACGCCTGGCGCTGGCGTTGGGACCTGGCCTTGAACCAAAGGTCGAAACGCTTGTCGACGAACAATTTGACCGGCTCGATGTCATGCTCGGCCAGTTTCTCGATTTTGGCCGCTGGATGGACGGCGAAACCGCCGAAAAGCGCGACATTATGGCCGAAGTTCGATCGGCAACCGCCGAATTCGACCCGGCACTGGCGGCGACGATCACGGAGGCACCGCTTCTGATGATGGTGCGGCCGATGGCACTCAGGCGCGGAATCGCCAACATGCTGGGCAATGCCAGGCGTCATGGTGCGCCACCGATTGAAATCTCGATATTGGTCAGCTCTGCCGACGTCGTCATAAGCGTCAAAGACCATGGTCCCGGCGTGCCAGATGGGCTGCTGCCAGGTCTCGCAACGCCGTTCGTGCACGGCGGCAGCGCCGGCAGCACGGGGCTCGGTCTTGCCATCTTGCGGCACGTTGCTATCGCCCATTGCGGCAAGCTGGTTCTGGCCAACCGAGACGGCGGCGGCTTTTCCCAGCAGCTTGAGCTTCCTCGCAATAGTCCAACTGCCATCAATGTGCATGTAGCTGACTGCTTATGAGACTACGGCCTAGTGGTTAGTCTCTGGTACCCATGGCGCGCCAACATGTGAAGCAGAAGCTATCGCCATACTTTTCATTGAAAGCGGTCTTTCCTCATTCAACGCCCCGGCCGTAAGCGACGTTGCTCGCGCAAACGCGAATGGCGGCTTCTCGCGTGAACGGACTTGCAGATACTCAAACTGAAATGGCTACATTGTCCCAGAGCCGGCCATTCAACACACCTTTCAAGCTGTCTGGAGCCATCGAAATAATGGGTGAAGTCGCACGAGGTTTCCGACACCCTGGTGAAGTTGGCGCTGGCCAAGATTGTGTACAAATAACCCGTCGGCGGAATTGAGTTGATTCACGACATCCTGATGTCCACGTCTCTGTGGTGATGGACGAAACCGGAATTTGCGCGAGGGCAGGGGTGTCGGAAAACCCCAGGGCATGCGCCGCCGGCGGCCAGTTCGGCCTCGACAACTGTCTGGGGTCCCCCTGCGGACAATTGGCCTTAACTGCTCCGGGTTTGCGGGAGGCTAATTCCCGTCTAGCCGCGCTGCATACAGTCCCATCCGGTTCCGCAACGGTGCTTCATCCCCCACATTGGCCGGCAGGCCCAGCATCGGCAGGGTTTCCCGGGCGGCGACACTGCCGGCGGCGGGATCGGTGGCAATCGCGGCAAGGATGGCGGCGCGTCGGTCGGCGGGCAGGCGCGCCTGCAATTCGGCTGCGACCAGCTGTGGCAGGTGGGATTGCAGCGGCTCCGTGTCGTAGAGATCGGGCACGGCGGCGATCAGCAGCAGGTTGCGCGCGCGCTGGGTTAAGTCTGGAACGGCAGCAGCAGGCCATTTTTCGACCTGGCGCTGAATGCGGGCGAGCGCGCTGGCGGTTGCGGCATCGGGCGGCGTGATTGCCATTGGCGCGATCGGCCCTGCCGGTGCGACAGCGATGACGAGATCGGCGCGGGGCATCGGTGGGCCAGGCCGGTGCCAGACGAGCGCGGACAGGCCGAGCCACGCCGTGAACATAACCAAGTAGGGCCAACGGCGTGGCCACAGCCTGGCCACCAAAAGCGTCGCCGCCGCGGTGCCGGCGAGGGCGATCAAGGCCGAACCTGCCGCGCGTGTGCCGGTCCCGGTGAGCGCCGTCTGGATCGCGATGCTGGCCCATTGTGCTGGCAACAGGACCAGCAGCCAATCCGGCAATGCGGCCGGCAGTGCCGATGCCGTCAACAGCATCGCCGCTTCGCCGGCGACGACGAATACGGCGATCCACCAGCCCCGATTATATGCAGCGGCGGATGTGGTTCGGGCAAACAGGGTGCCCCGCGCGGCAAAGCTGAAGCTGGCGATGGTAACGGCAAGCCCGGTTGAGAACGGGTGTGGCAGGGGTGGCAGGCCCAGCATACGCGCCAACGCGATAAGGCCAGCCCCGGTCAGCAGGGCACAAAGCATGCCGATCCACAGGCGCCCGGCAACGGCCGCTGCGATCATGCCAGCACCCATCAGGCCCACGGCCAATATGGGGCCACCAACCAATGCCAGCGGTGCCGGCGCCGGCGCATCCAAAAGCACGAGCATGGCTAGGGCAGGTGCCGCAACCCCGGCCAGCGCCACCGCCGGCCAGGCCAGAGCCGGCCAACCCAGCGGCTGCGCTTGCGACAAGGACCCCATAAGCCAGACACTTATAGAAGCTCCAGGCATTGTCGAGCAGCCACCATCAGTGGCACACTGCTTTGGTAAAGGTCCCCTTGCGGACACCGCCCGAGAGCCCAATCACGCGTGACTTGCCGGCGGTCATCTTGCCCGATCGGCTGTCTGGTCGAAGATAGAGATGTGCATGCCGTGGTGAGGCGTTCACGAAGCCTGGGACGTTTGGCTGCGAGGTGTCGAGCCCGAAAGCTACGTTGCGATGACGTGCCTTCTCACGGTGGTTGCCACGGACTGAGCGCTAGCCGCTGCACCAGCAGTCGATAGGCTGGTGGTCAGTTAACTTACAACCGTCGCGCTACCTTCAGATTCACAAACAGCAATCTCGTTGTGTGCGGCGCCGGCCGGCATCATTGGATAGCAGTTCTCCTCGCACCTGACGCGGCAATCGAGCAGCACCGGACCCGGCGTTTTGATCATTTCACAGAGACCGCTTTCTAGATCTGTGGTCGTTTCGACGCGCAGGCCTGTCCAACCATAAGCTTGCGCAAGCCGAACAAAATCCGGGAGCGCCTCGGCGTAACTTTGTGAATAACGGCCGCCATGGTGCCGTTCCTGCCACTGTCGGACCATCCCCATCCGTTCGTTATTCACGATGAATATTTTCACCGGCAGCCGGTACTGGCTGGCGGTAGCGAGTTCCTGGATGTTCATCTGGATGGATGCTTCGCCGGCAATATTGATCACCAGCGCATCGGTGTGTGCAATTTGGGCGCCGATCGCCGCCGGCAAGCCAAAACCCATGGTCCCAAGCCCCCCCGAGGTCAGCCAGCGGCCGGGTAGGTCGAAGCCGAAATATTGCGCCGTCCACATCTGGTGCTGGCCGACGTCGGTGGAAATGATCGGATCATAGCGGCGGGCCACAGCAAAAAGCCGGCTGATGGCATGTTGAGGCAAAAGGACATCGGCACGATCCGGATAGGCGAGGCATTGGCGGGCGCGCCAGGCGGCAATCTGCTGCCACCAGTCGGCCAGCGACGGCAACGCCTGCCCGGCGACCGCGTCGCAGAGTTGCCTCAAGGCATCGGCGCAATCGGCTGCAATTGCGACATCGACTCGGATGATCTTGCCGATCTGGCTGGGATCTATGTCGATGTGAATGATGCGTGCTCCGGGGGCGAAGCCATCGATACGGCCGGTTACTCGGTCATCGAAACGTGCGCCGACGCAAAGCATCACATCACAGCCATGCATGGCAAGGTTGGCCTCCAGCGTGCCGTGCATCCCGGGCATGCCGAGCCATTGCGGGCTGGAGGCGGGAAAGGCACCAAGGCCCATCAGCGTGGAAGTGACCGGTGCGCCGGTAAGCTGCGCCAGTTGTCGAAGCCGATCGCTCGCCGCCGGGCCCGCATTTATGACGCCCCCACCCGAAAAGATGATCGGTCGCCGGGCGGTGCGCAACAATTGTGCCGCTGCGTCGATGTCGCCGCCGCCAGCACGGAGGCGACATGGCAGTGTCAGGGTGCCGGCATCGGTTTCGAACAGCGCCGCTGGCGCCTCCAGTGCCTGAATGTCCTTTGGCAGATCGATC
Organism: Alphaproteobacteria bacterium; assembly: GCA_031412175.1. Lineage (GTDB taxonomy): Bacteria > Pseudomonadota > Alphaproteobacteria > Sphingomonadales > Sphingomonadaceae > Sandarakinorhabdus. The sequence continues at coordinate 5,128 of JANOCM010000167.1, read as the reverse complement.
AGCACCGGCCCCGGGCGACCGGTGGTCGCCATGGTTATGCAATGACGCAAAAGCGATCCCAACGCCTCGGGCTCGTGGATGCCGACGTTGTATTTCGTTGCGGCCCGCGACATCGACAATATGTCGGCCTCCTGGAAGGCGTCGGTGCCGCGCAAGGTGCGTACAACCTGGCCGGCGATGCAAAGCAGCGGGATCGAGTCGGCGAGCGCATCGGCAAGGCCAGTCAGGCAATTGGTGACGCCCGGCCCCGATGTCGCGAAGACGACGCCAAGCCGCCCTGTCGAACGGGCATAGCCTTCGGCCGCGTGCACGGCAGCCTGTTCATGGCGCACCAGTATGTGGCGGATCCGGTCCTGCCGGTGGAGTGCATCATAGAGCGGCAGGACGGCACCACCCGGATATCCGAAGACGACGTCGACCCCGGCTTCTGCAAGCAGCCCGAGCAGATGATCGGCGCCCGACAGGACAGGCGCCGGGTTCAGCGCAACGCTCGTCATGGCAGGGCCTCGGTACAGACGGATCGAACCCCGGGAAGCATGCGTAGCCGGGCAACGAGGCTGGCCGGCAAACTGGCATCCACAGCAAAAGCCAGCTGGAAGCTGATGCTTGCGGGTTGCCAATCGATCGTCATCTGATCGGGCAGGCGCTGCTGAACCGTCAGCAGGTCGAGTAGCCGGCAGGGAATGCCGGCATCGCGGTCGCTTTCAAGCCTGAGCAGCGTCGCGGCGGCGGTGGGCGTCATCGGTGTCTCCTTGTCGAGAACATTTAACGTGCAAACAAGGGACATGCTTTCCTAATTTACCAGCATAGGGCATAGACAGGGGATATTCTGTCTCGATTTAAGCGATTCCTGAGAGAAATATGGCAGCCATCGCCCTCGATCGTCACGAACGCCGCATACTCGAGATTCTGCAGGTCGATGCGAGCCTCTCAAATGCCGAGCTCGCCGAACGGGTCGGGCTTTCGCCAACGCCGTGCTGGAGGCGCGTGCAGCGGCTGCGCGACCTCGGCATCATCCGGCAACAGGTCGCCCTGCTTGACCGCCGGCTGATCGGCCTGAACGCCCAGGTGTTCGCGCAGGTTAAGCTCAACGCCCATGGCCGCCAGCATCTCGATGAATTCAGCGCGGCGATCCGCGCGTTTCCTGAAGTCCTCGAAGCTTATGTTCTGATGGGGTCGGTTGATTTCCTGCTCCGCATCGTTGCCGCCGATATCGAGGCCTATGAGCGGTTTTTCTTCGACCGCCTGAGCCGGGTACCGGGCATCCAGGAAATCAATTCGACAGTGGCGCTTTCGGAAATCAAGGCGACGACGGCGCTGCCGATCGCCTGAAGTTCAACCGTGCAAACTCATCAACGAGTCAATCAGGCCCTCATCTGCGCTTGAACACACGCCGAGAACCAGCGCCTCCTGAAACCCTTCGGCGACGACATACGCGTGCCCCATCGACGAATCGAGGTATATCCCCTCGCCTACGCCGAGCACGACGGCATCGTAAAATTCAGAATGAACCTCGATCTTGCCTTCGATAACGTAGATGAATTCTTCGCCCTGATGGCGAACCAGGTCGCCGAATTCAGTGGCGCTGTGCGATCGGATTCGGGTGATGATTGGGATCATGCGCTTGTGCCGGAGGTCGGTGCACAGATAGTTGTAATCGTAGTTGGGCGTAACGACCCGGACGGCACGGTCCATCGTTCCGATGCTGCGCCTGCCCGTGACCTGCGGGAGATTGTCCTCGCCACCCTCGTCAAACAGCTCCGACATGCGAATATCGAGGCGGCGGCTGAGCTGCTGCAGCTTGTCATAGGTCAGCGTCAACCGGTCATGCTCGACCTTCGACAACGTCGACACGGGGATACCAGCCTTGGCGCTCATTTCCTTGAGCGTCCAGCCATTGCGGGCACGGATGCCACGCACGAGCGAGCCCAGCGTCGGCGGGTCGGAAGTGTCACGCATGAAAGGTCCCATCGGCGATTGACAATTCTCTGATCAGGACCACTATGTCCGGAACAAGCTAAAGTTGCGATCATATAACTAGGCGGTTGGGAGCCGTGCTGCAAGTTGGCAGCGTATCGACTCAGGTGCCGGTAGAGGAGACGGGGATGCGAAGGCTTTGGAAATGGGCTGCGGTCTGTTTAACACTGGCGGCGACGGCGCTGCCGGCGCAAGGCCCGGTGCCAGCTTCGGCAGCGTTGGACGTGCCCAAAGGCGTTGCGCCTGCCCCCGCTGCGCCTGCCCTCGCGGCGCCTCCGGCACGCCTGACCGCTGCCGATGCCGAGGCCTGGCTCGACGGCTTTCTGCCCTATGCCCTGGCCCGCGGCCAGATCCCCGGCGCCGTCGTCGTGATCGTTACCCGCGACGGCGTGCTGCTCCAGAAAGGCTTTGGCTATTCGGACCTGAAGACCCGCAAGCCCGTGTTGCCGGACGCGACCCTCTTCCGGCCCGGATCGGTGTCGAAGCTGGTCACCTGGACCGCCGTGATGCAGCAGGTCGAAGCCGGCAAGCTCGACCTCGACAAGGACGTCAACGCCTATCTCGATTTCAAGATTCCGCCATTCGACGGCAAGCCGATTACGCTGCGCAACATCATGACGCACAGCGCCGGCTTCGAAGAATCGATCCGTTACCTGATCACCAGCAATCCCAAGGCCATCATGCCACTAGGACGGCTGGTCAAGCTGTCGACGCCGGCGCGCGTGTTCGCCCCTGGCACGACACCCGCCTATTCCAACTACGCAACCGCGCTGGCGGGATATATTGTCGAGCGCGTTTCCGGGATGCCCTTCGACGACTATGTCGAGCAGCGCATCTTTGCGCCGCTGGGGATGGCGCGCTCGAGCTTCCGCCAGCCGTTGCAGCCCGCTTTGCAGCCGCTGATGTCGAGCGGCTATTCCTCGCTGGACGAACCGGCAAAGCCGTTCGAGCTTGTTCTGCCCGGCCCGGCCGGAGCGATGTCGTCGACCGGGGCCGACATGGGCAAGTTCATGATTGCCCATCTCAACAACGGCGGCGCGGTCCTGAAGCCGGAAACCGCCCGGTTGATGCACGATACGCATGTGCCCGGCATCGGCCCGCTCAACACCATGGCGCTGGGTTTCTACGAACAATGGGTCAACGGCCGGCGCGCGATCGCGCACGGTGGCGATACCACGCTGTTCCACAGCTATCTCTGGCTATTCCCCGCTGATGGGGTAGGCGTCTATGTCTCGGTCAACAGCGGCGGCAAGGAAGGGGCGGCGCAAGCCGTTCGCAGCGCGTTGTTTCATGGCTTTGCCGATCGGTACCTTCCGCCGGCCACCCCGCCGGCGACAGCGTCGATAGACGCCGCCACCGCCCGGAAGCATGCCGAACTGCTCGCCGGGCAGTATGTTGCCAGCCGCGGCGCGTTCACCAATTTCATGAGCCTGCTCGGCCTGTTCGGCCAGGCAAAGATCGTGGTCGGCCCGGATGGCAAGCTGCAGTTCCCGTCGCTCGCCGGGCTTTCCGCCGGCACGCTCGACTGGGTGGAGGTTGCACCGTTCGTCTGGCGCGACACCGAGACCGGCGAGAGGCTGGCGGCGGACATCAAGGACGGGCGTGTCGTTCGGCTCAGCACCGACGCGGTTTCGCCGTTCACGGTCTATGTGCCGGCTGCGGCTGGTGAAAACGCCGCGTGGTTGCTGCCGGCGCTGGTCGCAGCGCTGGTTCTCGTCCTGCTGGCGGCGGCCTTCTGGCCGATCCGGGCCCTGGTACGGCGCCATTTCAAGGCCGGTTTTGCGCTGACCGGCCGCCCGCTGCTGGCGTGGCGGCTCAGCCGGATGTTCGCGGTTCTGGTGATTGTCGCCGTTGCCGGCTGGATCCTGCTCGTGGTGACATTCTCGAAAGACATCGGCAGTATCGGCGGTCCGCTGGACTGGCTGATCGTGTCGCTGCGGGTGCTGACGCCGCTCGCCACGTTCGGACTTCTGGCGACCGCGGCGTGGCACCTGGTGCTTTGCTGGCGTGACCGGCGATCATGGTCGATGCGGCTTGGCGGCCTGTTGCTGGTGTTGGCTGCTCTTGTGCTGTGCTGGGTCACGGTCAAGTTCAATCTCTATGGCTTCAGCATGGTGTATTGATGGCACGCTTGACGCTGAAGGTTGAACATTTCGCATTCAAACGGCCGTTCCGCATCGCCGGGCACATTTTTTGCGAAACGCCGGTGCTCGTCGCCGAACTCGACGATGGCCGCAATGTCGGGCGCGGTGAAGGCGCCGGGGTCTATTACCTTGGCGATGATATCGACCATATGCTCGCAGAGGCAGAACGGGTACGCAGCGCGATCGAGGCCGGTGCGACGCGCACGGCGCTGCAGGACCTGCTGCCGGCCGGGGGCGCCCGCAACGCCATCGATTGCGCTTTCTGGGAACTCGAAGCCCGCCAGCGACAGCAGCCAGTCTGGCAATTGGCAGGCCTTGCCATGCCGCGGCCGTTGCGTTCCACGCTGACATTGGGGGCCGATGCGCCCGATGTTATGGCGGCGGACGCCATGAAGCAGGATCAGGCCGCACCGATCAAGGTGAAGCTGACGGGCGACCTGGCGCTCGATACCGCCAGAGTTGTCGCTATCCGGGCGGCGCGCCCGGAGGCCTGGATCGGTGTTGATGCGAACCAGGGCTATGAGCGCGCAGCGCTGGCAGAACTGCTGCCCGTGCTTGTCGCGCACAACATCGCGCAACTGGAACAGCCGCTGGCGCGTGGGCGGGAGGCCGATCTGGACGGGCTGGCGCGGCCGCTACCGTTCGTCGCCGACGAAAGCGCCGTAACGCTTGCCGACACAGATGGGCTTGTCGGGCGGTTTGACGTCGTCAACATCAAGCTCGACAAGTGCGGCGGCCTGACCGAAGGGTTGGCCATCGCGCGCCGCGCCCGCGAATTGGGACTTGACGTCATGGTGGGCAACATGATGGGCACCAGCCTGTCGATGGCTCCGTCGTTCGTGCTGGGCCAGCTTTGCGACATCGTCGATCTCGACGGGCCGACTTTTCTGGCCAGCGACCGTCAACCGGGCGTGCTTTATCGCGATGGCTTCGTCGACTGCCCAGCCGGCGTATGGGGATGATTATGTCCTGTTTAGGCTTTTATTTCTCTAAGCAGGATGGTATTC
>JANOCM010000166.1:0-1795 GCA_031412175.1 Alphaproteobacteria bacterium | reverse complement strand
TCGGCGGTGACCAGCGCCGCCGAACAGCCATCGCCGAACAACAGCATCGACAGCAGGCGTTCGAGCTCGCCGGTTTCCTGGAAATGCAGCGTGCACAGCTCGAGATTAACGACCAGCACGCGTGCCGCCGGATCGGAGCGGACGAAATGATGCGCCAGCCGCAGCGAATTGACCGCGGCGTAGCAGCCCATGAAGCCAACGACTGTCCGTTCGACCCCGGGATTGAGCCCCGCCGCCTTTACGATCAGCTGGTCGATGCCGGGCGCGACAAAGCCGGTGCACGAGGCCACGACCAGGTGGGTGATGCGCTCACGCTCAGCATCGATATCAAGCGCTTCGAGCGCTGCGCTGGCGAGCACAGGCGCCGATTTTTCGAACCGCGCCATGCGCGCGCCGGTCGAAGGGAAGGCGCCCTTGGCATAAAAGCCATCGGAGTCGGCGACGAAGCGGTTGGGGTTGGCCAACGGCTCGAAATAGGAAAAGCGGTGCTCGATACCGGCGCGGCCGACCATGCGCTTGAAAATGAGCGCATTGCGGCGATCGTCGATCATGTCGCCGACAAAGCGCACGAACGGTTCATGGACGTCGTTGGGCGGGACGGCGGTACCGATACGGTTGATGTGTGCAGTTACCAAAATTCGTCTCCCGGCCCCGGGCCATGCCTGCCTTGTCGGCTGACAAGTTGCAAGGCGGCGCGGGGTCGCTGCTATAGCTACGTGATGACCGACCGATTCAGCGATGTGCCCGGCCTTTTCGTCGGCCACGCCCATGACCCTGATATCAACACCGGGGTTAGCGTAATCGTTCCGGACGCCCCCGTCGTGATGGCGGTCGATGTCCGTGGCGGTGGGCCGGGCACGCGCGAGACCGATGCGCTCAACCCGTCGACCTTGGTCGAGCGCGTGCACGGCCTGGTGCTCGCCGGGGGCTCGGTGTTCGGGCTGGCGGCGGCCGACGAATTGGCGCTGTGCCTGTCGGCGGCGGACATCGGGCTGGCGATCGGCCCGGGGCTGCCGATGGTGCCGGTGATCCCCGCGGCGATCCTGTTCGACCTGGTCAATGGCGGCGACAAGGCGTGGGCGCATGAACCGCCCTATCGCCGGCTGGCGCGCGCGGCCTTTGCATCGCGCGGCGCCGACACCAGCGGCCGCATCGGTGCGGGATTCGGCGCGCGCGCCGGCAGCCGGACGGGCGGCATCGGCAGCGTGTCGGCGGTGTTGCCCGGCGGCTATCGCATCGGCGCGCTGATCGCCTGCAACAGCTTCGGCGAGGTGTATGAAGGTGCGCTTCCGGACGGCGCCGTGCCGATGCCCAAGCGGCAGAGTGCGGACGCGGTGCGCCAGAACACCACGATCGGTGCGATTGCTACTGATGCACCGCTGACCCGTGCCCAGGCGCAACGGATCGCGGTGATGGCGCAGGATGGCCTGGCGCGCTGCATCCGGCCGATCCATACCCCGTTCGACGGCGATTGCCTGTTCGTCCTGTCGACGGCGGCGAACACTGGCGCCGGCAGCGACCCGGTGGCATTGACCGAAATCGGCACGGTCGCCGCCGATCTGGTGGTGCGCGCGGTGCGCCGGGCGGTTTTTGGTTAGGCAGTCTGGGCTTTGGGCATGGGCAAAGCCCATGCTGGCGCCGGACGGGTTCGGCCGGCAACGCCGACCGCCCCGCCGATCGGGCTTGCGCCTGTCGGCGCGCTGCGCTGCGCGCTGCGCGCTCGCGGCGCTAGCGCCTGAACAGCGCCTCGCCCTGCTCCAGCGCCGTCCCGCCCGACGTGCTCGCCACCGGCTCG